>NZ_JASATQ010000036.1:0-51306 GCF_038440415.1 Sphingomonas sp. OTU376
CCCCCCCGGGTTCCCGGCGGGCCCCCCGGGGGGCCCCCCCCCCCCCCCCCCCCCCCGGGAAGCTGTCTAAAAAGACACGCTTTCGCCTTGCAGCGACGAACGGACGAGGCCATAGGCGCTGCCCATGAAGCTCCGCATCATCGTCACCTTGAAGAACGGCGTGCTCGACCCCCAGGGCAAGGCCATCCAGCACGCCCTTGGCGGCCTCGGCTTTGACGGCGTCGAAGACGTCCGCGCCGGCAAGATCTTCGAGCTCGTGCTCGCAGACGACACCAGCGACGAGGCCATCGACGAGATGTGCCGCAAGCTGCTCGCCAACACCGTCATCGAAAACTACCGGGTGGAAAAGCTGTGAAGACCGCGGTCATCGTCTTTCCGGGCTCCAACTGCGATCGCGACATCGCAGTCGCGCTGGAAGCGGTGACGGGCGTGAAGCCCGCCATGGTGTGGCACGGCGAGACCGAGCTGCCCCAGGGTCTCGGCCTGATCGCCCTGCCCGGCGGCTTCTCGTACGGCGACTATCTCCGCTGCGGCGCCATCGCCGCGCGCTCGCCGGTGGTGAAGGCCGTGATCGAGGCAGCCGACAAGGGCATGCCGGTGATCGGCATCTGCAACGGCTTCCAGGTCCTGACCGAGACCGGTCTGCTGCCCGGCGCGCTGATGCGCAACTCCGGCCTCAACTTCGTCTGCCGCGACGTGCCGCTGACGGTCGACAATTCGCAATCGATCTTCACCTCGGCCTATCGCGCGGGCGAGCAGATCACGATCCCGGTGGCGCATCACGACGGCAACTATTTCGCCGATGCCGAGACGCTCGACCGGATCGAGGGCGAAGGCCGGGTCGCCTTCCGCTATGCCGCCGACATCAACGGCTCGGCCCGCAACATCGCCGGCGTGCTCAACAAGGCCGGCAATGTGCTCGGCATGATGCCGCATCCCGAGCGCCGCATCGAAGCCGCGCATGGCGGCACCGACGGCCGCCGCCTGTTCGAGGGCCTGCTCGAGGCGGTGGCGTAAGCCGCACCTTCGGGTCTCCAATCCGGACGACGCCCCGCTCCCCGGCGAAAGCCGGGGGCCAGCGCTCCCATGCCTCGCCGCTTGTGCCCCCGGGTCTTCCCGGCCGGATGCGCGTGGGAGCCGCGGAGGCAATTCCGGCGCCGCGCACTGAAGCAGTCAAGTCACGCACCGAACAGCGGACTGAACCCCCATCCCGCCATTGCTGCCCGTGCGTGCGCGGACCATAGTGCGACAAATGATCGCCCGAATCTCATGGCGGGCAATCGATGTCGTTTCTTTGGCGACCACGAACGAGAACATTGAGAGGGGTGGACGGGGTGCAGCCGACAATCCTGGTTTCATGGGCCCGGCGCAGTGCATTGGCGATAGCCGGCGGCCTGTCCTTGTGGATGGTCGGCGGCTGCACGCGCGGGCCACAGGGCATCGAGGCGCTGACCACCGCACCGAACCCCATCGTCCGCAGTCTCGCCAACGCCGCGCACAGCGGCGACAAGCAGTCGCAACTCACGCTCGGCATCCTGCTCGAGGAGGGCGTCGTCGCGCCCCGCGACTGGCCGACAGCCCTGTACCTGTACCGCCAGGCCGGGCAGTCGCGGGGCGGCACGCTGTGGATCTACACGCCGAATGTCGGGTCCAAGGGCGGCCAGGTCATGCCCTATGATTCCGGCCCGGCGGAACCCGGCCTCCCCGAAGCGCGGGAACGCTATCGCGCGCTGCGCAAGCGGATGCGGTAATGCGCATCCCGCGCATCCCCCGAAAGCGCCTGGCCGGCATCGGCCTCCTCCTGCTGGCGATGTCGGCATGCGGCACGCCGCAGGGGATCAGCCAGGGCAATCGCTCGGCCGAGGCAAGCTCCAGGCCCCACTCCGCCGCCAGCGCGTCCAAGGGCAATTGCCACGTTCCGGCCGGGCCGGAAGCCCGGCGCCAGTGCGGGACCGAGAAAGTCCCGCTCGAACATCTCGGCGGCTTTGAACTCCCCGCCCTTACCCTCCTGGGCTATGGCGAGGAGGCGCAACCCATTCGCGAGGCCGTCTCGACCTATAACCAGGTGGTGGTCAGGCTGCGCAGCGCCGCGCCCGAGGATTTCGCCGGCACCCTGGCCCGCGCGGCAACCGAAGTCCGCCGGCATCTCACCACGGTCTGCGCCATCGAAGCCCATCGCTTCCGCGGCGACGACGATTCCGTGACGACCAGAATTTTCGAACTCTACGCCTGGATCGGCTTCCGGCGATCCCTCATCCAGGGCGCGTCGCAGGACCTGCTCGAATGGAACGAGATAACCGCCCTGCCCTGCTTCACGCGGACGCGGGACTTCCTGTTCGCCGACCCTCCCGGCTTTCTCGCAGCGGGCGAGTCCGCCGCCTATGACTTTCCTTCTTACTTCGCCCGGCCGCTCGCCGCCCATTTCCATGCCGAAGGGCGCACGCTGCTCGCGGATGCGCTCTGGTATCGCGCCCAGCTGTCGGAGATGGACGATCGCAAATTCGCATGCGTCGCGGGCCCGCTCGCCCGCCAGCAGCCGAGCTTGCGCTCCGCGATGCCGGAACTCTGGGGCCGCTGCACGGCCAACGTGACCCGAGGGCAGTCCTGCCTCAAGACGCTGGGATCCTGCGGTGCCCTTGGCACAGCCCCGCCATGGCAAGGCCGGCGATGACGGCGAGCCCGCCCCAACGAAGGAGGCGGCCGCGGATAGCCCCCGCGACCGCCTCACCCCGTGACGAACCGTGATGCCGCCCCGCGCCCAATCGCGGGGTCGCAAATCAGTTGTACGCATGCTCCCCGGCCAGCGCGTCCGACGACGCAGCCAGCCCCCGCGCCGGGAAGGAGATCGGGCGCCCGCCCGAGACCGTGGTCGCGGCGCCGGTGGTGCGGAAGCGCGAAGCCTGCTCGGCCAGTGCCGAGATCTCGACGGTGAGATTACGCGCCGCGGCCGAGGTTTCCTCGACCATCGCGGCATTCTGCTGGGTCGACTGGTCCATCGTGCCGATCGCCGAGCTGATCTCGCTGATCACCGTCGACTGGGCGCGATTGTCGGTCGCCATCTGGTTGAGCAGCTCGTGCACGCCGCTGACATCCTCGGCGATATGCGCCAGCGCCCCATCGACCTTCTCGACCATCGCCACCGCGGCGACGATGTCGACCTGGGTCGCGGTGAGCTGTTCGCGGGCGCGGCCGGCTTCTTCCTCGGCGCGCATCGCAAGCGCGGAGACGAGATCGGCGACGACCGCGAAGCCACGGCCCGCCTCGCCGGCGCGGCCGGCTTCGACGGCGGCGTTCATCGCCAGCACCCGGGTCTGGAAGGCGATCTTGTCGAGGCCCTCGATCACGCTGTCGATGCCCTTGGCGCTGTCATTGACGCGGTTCATCGCCTGCACCGCCTCGTCGACGACCTGGCGGCCGTCAGAGACCGTCGCGGTCGCGCCATCGGCACGCTCCACGGTGCGGTTGGCGGCTTCGGCGGTGCCCTTCAGGCGCTGATCCATCTGGCTGATCGCTGCCGTGGTCTGCTCCAGGCTGGCGGCATTGGCTTCGGTCCGGCGGGCCAGGCTCTCCGAGGCCTGGGCGATCTCGCCCGAGCCGGTGCGGATGGCAATGGTGCTCTCGGTCACCGTGCCGAGCAGCGCGCGCAGCGACGCGAGCGCCGCGTTGAAATTGTCGCGCAGCTTCGCATAGGTAGCCGGATATTCCTCGATGATGTCGGCGGTCAGGTCGCCCTGGGCGAGCCGCTCGAGATTGCTGGTCATGCCGCGCACGATCTCGCCGTGACGCTCGGCTTCCTCATTCTGGCGGATCTGCGCCGCGGCGGCATCGCGGAAGGTGAACATCGCCTTGGTCAGGCGGCCCACGCAGTCCTGATATTCGGTGAACTGGATCGCGCTGGCGAGATCGCCGGCGGCAAGCGCCTCCATGCGCACCACGGTGGTGACATAGGGATCGGCGATCGCCTTGCGATACCAGACGCTCATGCCCGCGGCAGCCACGATGGTGGCGATGCCGACGGCCAGGGCAAGCGCGGGGAACAGCAGCAGCGTCAGCGGCGTGAGCGCGACGAGCGCCGTCATGGAGCCGAACGCTACTAGCAGCTTACGGCGGATGGGCGCGTTAGCGACGAACCAGTGCATGGGCACTCCCTCAGATCATGCAACAAAATGTTGCTACCTCGGAGCATTATAGAGAGCCCAGTCACGGGAAACGCCGCTTCGGCAATATACGTAACAATAATTTTTGCCTTTGCGTACAATTACATAAATTACGCAAAGTTGATCGTTACGTTCGCGCCTCGACCCATTCGAGTATGTCCGCCATCACGCTTTCCTTGCCAAGATCGGCAAGCAAGTCATGGTAATGGCCCTGATAGATCTTGAGCGTCTTGTCGCTCGATCCGGCGTGTTCGTAGAAGAACTCGCTGCCGTGGCAGACCGTGGCATGGTCCTCGGTGCCGTGCAGGATCATCACGGGAATCGTGATCGTATCGAATTCCTTGCGCATCCGCTCATCGGCGCGGACCAGCGCGGCCACGGTCGCGGCGGGCTGGACCTCATCCTTGATGTACGGATCGGCGTTGAGCTTCGCGACCCATTCGGGATCGCGCGAGAAATCCTCGTTCTTCAGCTTGAGCACGCCGAGATGCGGCGCGACATGGCTGAGCCCCTTGATCGCGGCGAGCGCGAAGCCGGGCGCGGGCACCTGGAAGGCGAAGCTCTCGCAGATGAAGCCGGCCAGTTCCTCCTGGTTGTCGAGCGTATAGGTGCAGGACGTGACGCCGCCGGCGCTGTGGCCGAGCAGGAAGACCTTCTTCCCCGGATGGCGCGACTTGGCGATGGCGATCGTACCGGCGACATCGTCGACATAGTCGGAGATCTTCTCGACATAGAAGCGCTCGCCGTCCGAACGGCCGCGCCCGCGCAGGTCGAGCGCATAGGCGGCATAGCCCTTCTCGACGAAGCGTTGCGCGGTCCATTCATGCTGGCCGCCATGCGAGTTCACCCCGTGGCAGATCACCACCACCGCCCGCGGCTCGCCCTCGGGCAGCCAGGAGCGGAAGAAGATGTTGACGTGGCCGGTGCTGCCGAAAGTTTCTTCCGTGGTCGCGGTCATGCTCTGCCCTCCTCAGAGAATTACGCGCGGAGGATGCCAGCGTTGTCGGGCTGCGTCAGCTACTCCTTCGGGTATTCGCAGGTGTCTCGAAGATCCTGGTGGTGCGGGCAAGGAGCACCAGCATCGCGGGCCAGAACATCGTGTTCCAGATGTCGTGCCAATTGCCCCACAGGTCGATACGGGTGCGGTAGATCAGGCTGTCGCGCAGATCCCAGGCCTCGCCCAGCAGCGCCGCGGCAAGCACCACGGCCAGCGGCTTCCAGCTCCGCAGCGGCCAGCGAAAGGCCAGCGCCGCGCCCAGGAACAGCGTGAGCCCGACATAGATGTGGAGTGCATCCTTGGCGAGCCCGACATGCTGGATCAGCCAGAACTTGGTCGATTGCAGCGGGCTCATCGCCTCACACCCGGGTGGCGAAGGGGGTGAAGTCGGTGCCTTCGTCGAACACGTCGACGCCCTCGCGGCGCTTGAGGAAGCCGACGACGAGATAGGTGACCGGCGTGAGGATCACTTCCCAGGCGACCTTGAGCGCCCATTGGGTGAAGAGCACCTGGATGACCAGGGCGGTGGTCCAGCCCTGGGCGCCCAGGAAGGCGAGCGGGTAGAAGATCAGGCTGTCGATCCCCTCGCCCGCGATGGTCGAGCCGATCGTGCGGCTCCACAGCATCCTGCCGCCGGTCCAGATCTTCATGCGGGCGAGGACATAGGAATTGACGAACTCGCCGGCCCAAAAGGCGCAGACCGAGGCGAGGACGATGCGCGGCACCTGGCCGAAGATCGTCTCGTACGCGGCCTGGTTGCCCCAGCTCGGCGCCGGCGGAAGTGCCACGACCACCCACGACATCAGCGCCATGAACAGCACCGCGCCGGTACCGGCCCAGATCACCCGGCGGGCGCGGGCATAGCCATAGACTTCGGTCAGCACGTCGCCGATCACATAGGAGACGGGGAAGAACAGGATGCCCGCGCCGAACGGCCAATAGTCGTTGTAGACCGGCAGCCAGATCTGCGAGACCTTGCCCGCGCCAAGCACGTTCGACAGCAGGATGATCGCGACGAACGCGGCCATCACGAAGTCGTAATAGCGGAAATGCCCGCCGCGCAGCGTGTTTGCGGCGACCTGCGCCGGCTTCCCTTCCCCCTGGCTCATGGCGGCATTTATGATCCCGGTTCCGCTGCCGCGCAATCCACGCTAGGGAGCCCCGGCGCGCGTCCGTAGCTCAGTTGGATAGAGCACGTGCCTTCTAAGCTCGTGGTCGCTGGTTCGAATCCAGCCGGGCGCGCCAATTTCCTGTTCTTCGCCCGTCCTCCGGAAGTCTTCATGCTCGAAATCTGCATCGACACGCTCGCCGGGATCGACGCCGCCATCGAAGGCGGGGCGGACCGGCTCGAGCTTTGTGCCGCGCTGGCCGTGGGCGGGCTCACTCCGCCTCTCTCGCTGGTCACCCGCGCCGCCGCCGCGCCGATTCCGTCGCACCTGCTCTGCCGCCCGCGCGACGGCGACTTCCGCTATGGCCCGGCCGAAGCCGCGATGGTCGCCGACGACATCCGCCTCGCCGCCGAGGCCGGGCTGGCCGGCGTGGTGATCGGCGCCAGCGCCGCCGACTACCGACTCGACGCCGGACTGCTCGCATCCTGGGTCGCCCATGCCCGTGCCGAAGGTGCGAAGGCCGGGCGCACGCTCAGCCTCACTCTCCACCGCGCCTTCGATCTCGTCCCCGATCCGCTCGAAGCGCTGGAGACCGCGATCGCGCTGGGCTTCGACCGGATCCTCACCTCGGGCTGCGCGCCCCGCGCCGCCGATGCGCTCGACACGCTCGCCGCCCTCGCCCGCCAGGCCGAGGGCCGCATCCGCATCCTCGCCGGCAGCGGTATTGACGCGACCAATGCCCGTGCCATCCTCGCCACCGGCGTGCCCGAGATCCACGCCTCGTGCCGCAGCCCCGGCGGTACGCCCGGCGAGGCCGAGCAGCGCTTCGGCTTCCAGACCGGCCCCAGCCTGCACACCGACCCGGAAAAGGTCGCCGCGCTGCGCCGCATCCTTGCCGACTATAGAACCTTGAACAGTACCAATATATGACTTATCACTGCCCGCTTCGATAGTAAGCGGGGGTATGATGGCGGCTGACGAAGACCTGACGACGACGACGACCGTCACGCTGATGGAGTCCGAAGCGGCCGAGGCGCCCGAGGCCGTGCGCCGGCTGGTCGCCGCGAACCAGGCAAGCTTCGCCGCGCTGGCCGAGCGGCTACGGGCCAACCCGCCCGCGCGCATCGTCACCTGCGCCCGCGGCTCGTCCGACCATGCCGCCAGCTACGGCAAATATCTGATCGAGACGCTGATCGGCATCCCCGTCGCCTCCGCCGCGCCCTCCGTGGCCTCGGTGTTCGCCGCACCGGTCACGCCCGGCTCGGCGCTGTGCATCGCGATCTCGCAGAGCGGCCGCAGCCCCGACCTGCTCGCCACCGTCCGCGCCCACCAGGCAGCCGGCGCGCATGTCGTCGCCTTCGTCAACGACGAGACCTCGCCGCTCGCCGAGATGGCCGACACGCTGATCGGCCTCAAGGCCGGCCCCGAGCGCTCGGTCGCCGCGACCAAGTCCTACATCACCGCGCTCGCCGCCTTCGTCGCGCTGGTCGCCGAATGGGCCGAGGACGACGCCCTGCGCGCCGCGCTCGACACCCTGCCCGCCCAGCTCGAGACCGCCCGCGACCTCGACTGGAGCGACGCCGTCCAGGCCTTCCGCGACGCGAACAACCTGTTCGTCATCGGCCGCGGCTACAGCTTCGGCATCGCCCAGGAAGCCGCGCTCAAGTTCAAGGAAACCTGCGGCCTCCATGCCGAGGCGTTCAGCGCCGCCGAGGTCCGCCACGGCCCGATGGCGATCGTCGGCCCGGGCTTCCCGATTCTCGCCTTCGCCACCTCGGACACCGCCGGCGACAGCGTCCGCGAAGCCGCCACCGAGTTCGCGTCGCGCGGCGCCCGCATCTGCCTGGCCGACGCCAAGGCGAGCGGCAGCCTGCCCGGCATCCCCGGCCATCCCGCGATCGAGCCGATCCTGATGGTCCAGAGCTTCTATCCGATGGCCAATGCGCTCTCGCTGGCACGCGGCCATGATCCCGATCGCCCGCTCTACCTCAAGAAGGTGACCGAGACGCGATGACCGTGTTCGCCTTCACCAACGGGCATATCGTCACGCCCGGCGGCATATTGGAACAGGCAGCCATCGAGGTCATCGACGGCCGCATCGCCGGCATCACGCCCGATGCCGCGGGCGATACCGCCATCAACCTCGACGGCGGCTGGATCGTCCCCGGCTTCATCGACACCCAGGTCAATGGCGGCGCCGGCGTGCTGTTCAACGATTCGCCCGATGTCGAAGGCATCGCGGCGATCGGCCGGGCGCATGCGCGCTACGGCACCACCGCCTTCCTGCCGACCCTGATCAGCGACACGCCCGAGATCGTCGCCCGCGCGCTCGACGCGACCGACGCGGCGATCGAAGCCGGCGTGCCCGGCGTCATCGGCGTCCATATCGAAGGCCCGGTCATCAGCGTCACCCGCAAGGGCATCCACGACGCCGACAAGTTCCGTCGCCTCGACGCGGACTTCCTCGCCTTGCTCACCCGCCCGCGCCGCGGCAAGGTGATGCTCACGCTCGCGCCCGAGATGGTCTCGCTCGAGGATATCGCCACGCTCCACAAGGCCGGCGTGATCCTCAGCATCGGCCATAGCGACGCGGACTATGACACCGCCAAGGCGGCGATCGCCGCGGGCATGACCGGCGTCACCCACCTCTACAACGCGATGTCGCCGCTGCTCCACCGCGCCCCCGGCGTGGTTGGCGCGTCGATCGAGGACCAGGCCATCTATTGCGGCCTGATCCTCGACGGCTTCCACGTGCACGACGCCCCCGTCCGCATCGCGATGCGCGCGCGCCCGCTCGATCGGTTCCTGCTGGTCACCGACGCGATGCCCTGCGTCGGCGCGGACGTGGCCGAGTTCGACCTGCACGGCCGCCGCATCCTGGTGGAAGGCGGGCGCTGCCTGGGCGAAGACGGCACGCTTGCCGGTTCGTCGCTCGACATGGCCGGCGCCTTCCGCAATGCTGTCAACCGCATCGGCCTGTCGCATGCCGATGCCGCGATGATGGCCGCGACCAGTCCTGCCGCCTTCCTGGGCCTGGGCGACGAGCGTGGGGCACTTGCCCCCGGCCTCGTCGCCGACTGGGTCCAGCTCACCAGCGACCTGATGCCCGCGGGCACCTGGATCGCTGGCAACCGCATCGCCTGATCTCCGGGAGACAAGCCCTGCCCACGCACTCGCCGCCGCCGCTCGACGAAACTCTCGCGGGGCGCATCGCCATCGTGTCTCCGCTGGCCGGCTGGCTGTCCGGCCTGGACGAGGTTCCCGATCCCGTCTTCGCCCAGCGCATGCTGGGGGACGGCGTCGCGATCGATCCCACCGGGGACTGCCTCCACGCCCCGTGCGGCGGCGAAGTCACGGTGCTTCAGCCCAGCGGTCATGCCGTGACGATCCGCACCGCCCAGGGTGCCGAGATCCTGATGCATATCGGCCTCGACACCGTGGCGCTGAAGGGCGAGGGCTTCAGCCCCTGCGTCGCCGTCGGGGACCATGTCGCGACCGGCGCGCCGCTGATCCGCTTCGATCTCGACGCGATCGCCTGCGCCGCCCCGTCGACGATCACCCCGGTGCTGCTGCTCGAGACCCCCGGCTTCGCGCTGGTCCGCAGCCGCGCGGACGGCCCGGTCCAGGTCGGCGACGCGATCTTCGCGCTCGAACCCCAGGCTGGCACTGCAGCCGAAACCGTCAAGGCTAGCGGCGAGACCGTCGAGCGCACGATCATCGTGCCGCTCGCGCACGGCATCCACGCCCGCCCCGCCGCGCGCATCCGCGATCTGCTCGGCGAGCATGCCGCCGATGTCACCATCACCAAGCAGCAGCGCAGCGCCAATGCGCGCAGCCCGGTCGGCCTGCTCACGCTGGCGATCGGCTATGGCGACGAGATCCAGATCCTCGCCACCGGCCCGGACGCCGCCGCCACGGCCGCGGCGCTGGCCGCCCTGATCGAAAGCGGCATGGGCGAGAAGGGCCATGGCCCCGCCCCCGTCGCCGCGCCGGCAGCTCCCGTCGTACAGGCTCCGGCCACCCTCCCCGCCGACGGCATCCTCACCGGCGTCACCGCCGCTCCCGGCCTCGCCGTGGGCCAGGCCCGCCGCTTCCGCCTGCCCGAGATCCAGGTCGACACTACCAGCAAGGGCGCGGCCGAGGAACAGGCCCGGCTCGACGCCGCCTGCGCCAGCCTCACCGCACGCCTCGATGCCGAGATCGGCCATGCCGCCGGCCCGCAGCGCGCGATCATCGAAGCGCACCGCGCGATGCTCGGCGATGCCGACCTTCGCGCCGGCGCCGCCAAGGCCATCCAGGACGGCGCCAGCGCCGGCATCGCCTGGCGCGCCGCGATCGCGCCGCAGGTCGAAGCGCTCGCCGCATCGGGCGACGCGCGCCTCGCCGAGCGTGCCGACGATCTGCGCGATCTCGAACGCCGCGTGCTGCTCGCCCTTTCCGGCGCCGAGGAAGCCCCGCTCACCTTCCCGCCGAACACCATCCTGATCGCCGATGACCTGCTTCCGTCGCAGGTGACCGCGATCGATCCGCGCCAGGTGATCGGCCTCTGCGTCGAGCGCGGCGGCCCGACTTCGCATGCCGCGATCCTGGCCGCGAATATCGGCCTGCCGATGCTCGTCTCGCTCGGCCCGGTGCTGCGCCAGATCGCGGAGGACACGCCGCTGATCCTCGATGCCGGCCTCGCCCGGCTCCAGGTCGCGCCTGCCGAGGCCGCGCTGGAGGAAGCCCGCCGCGAAGTCGCCGAACGTGCCGCGCGCCGTGCCGTGGCGCTCGCCGCCGCCGCCCGGCCCTGCCACATGGCCGACGGCACCCGCATCGAAGTGTTCGCCAATCTCGGCTCGCAGGCCGATGCCCGGATCGCCATCGCCAATGGTGCCGAGGGTTCGGGGCTGCTGCGCACCGAATTCCTGTTCCTCGACCGCGAGACCGCGCCGAGCGTCGACGAGCAGGCCGCCGACTATCAGGCGATCGCCGATACGCTTGCCGGCCGCCCGCTGATCGTCCGCCTGCTTGATGTCGGCGGCGACAAGCCCGCGCCCTATCTGCCGATCCCGGCGGAGGAGAACCCGGCGCTCGGCCTGCGCGGCATCCGCGTCGGCTTCGCCCATCCGCAGCTGCTGGAAGACCAGATCCGCGCGATCCTGCGCGTCCGGCCGATCGGCCAGTGCCGCATCATGATCCCGATGATCGCCGGGGTTGATGAGCTGCGCCGCGTCCGCGAAATCCTCGATCGGGCGCGGGCCGAACTCGGCATCACCGAAAAGGTCGAGCTGGGCGTGATGGTCGAGACCCCGGCAGCGGCGGTCACCGCCGATCTGCTCGCCGCCGAGGCGGATTTCCTCTCGATCGGCACCAACGATCTCACCCAATATGCCCTGGCGATGGATCGCGGCAATGCGAGCGTGGCGAGCGCGATCGACGGGCTCCATCCCGCCGTGCTGCGCCTGATCGCCGACACCTGCAAGGGTGCCGCAAGCCGGGGCCGCTGGACCGGCGTATGCGGCGGGCTCGCGTCCGATCCGCTGGCGGTGCCGATCCTGATCGGCCTCGGCGTGACGGAACTGTCCGCCACCGCCGCCATCGTCCCCGAGATCAAGGCGCTGGTGTCCGAGCTCAAGCTCGACGCCGTCCGAGCCCATGCCCAGGCCGCGCTTGCCTGCGCAACCGCCGCCGATGTCCGCGCTCTTGCCCGGGAGTTCACCGCATGAAGTCGATCCTCGAACTCCTCCAGCCGCTGGGCCGCGCCCTGATGCTGCCGATCGCGGTGCTGCCGGTCGCCGGCCTGCTGCTGCGCCTCGGCCAGCCCGACCTGCTCGACATCGCCTTCATCAGCGCCGCCGGCGATGCGCTCTTCTCCCACCTCGGCCTGCTTTTCGCGATCGGCGTCGCCACCGGCTATGCCCGCGACGGCAACGGCGCCGCGCCGCTGGCCGGCATCACCTGCTTCCTGGTCGCCACCGAAGCCGCCAAGGTGCTGCTCACCGTTCCGGCCGACGTCACCGCCGGCATGGACGGCCCGCTGCTCGAGCTGACTACCGCTGCGTGGAAGGCCAAGGCGATCGCGCGGCTCGACGTGCCGATCGGCATCCTGTCGGGCCTGATCGGCGGCAATTTCTACAACCGCTTCTCGACGATCAAGCTACCGGAATATCTCGCCTTTTTCGGCGGTCGCCGCTTCGTGCCGATCGTCAGCGGCTTTGCTGGCGTCCTCATCGCCGGCCTGATCGGCCTGTGCTTCGCCCAGCTGAGCGCCGGGATCGACGGGCTTGGTCACGGCATCACGGGCGCGGGCGAGATCGGCCTGTTCCTGTTCGGCCTGATCAACCGCCTGCTGCTCGTCACCGGCCTCCACCACATCTTCAACAATGTGTTCTGGTTCGTGCAGGGTGATTTCCACGGCGCGAACGGCGATCTGCGCCGCTTCTTCGCCGGGGATCCGACCGCCGGAGCGTTCATGGCCGGCTTCTTCCCGGTGATGATGTTCGGCCTGCCCGCCGCCTGCCTCGCCATGTACCGCGCGGCGCGTCCGGAGCGGCGCAAGGCCGTGGGCGGCATGCTGTTCAGCCTCGCGCTCACCTCGGCGCTCACCGGCGTTACCGAGCCGATCGAGTTCAGCTTCATGTTCCTCGCGCCGGCGCTGTTCGCGGTGCACGCGGTGCTCACCGGCATCGCGATGGTGGTGATGGACCTGCTGAACGTGAAGCTCGGCTTCGGCTTCTCGGCCGGCCTGTTCGATTACGTGCTGAACTTCGGCAAGGCGACCAACCCGTTGCTGCTGATCCCGGTCGGCATCGTCTATTTCGCGCTCTACTACGGCATCTTCAGCTTCGTGATCCGCCGCTTCAACCTGCAGACCCCGGGCCGCGAGCCCGAGGCTGCGGTGGCGTCCGCGTCTGTCGCCAGCACCGGCGTGCGCGGTGCCGACTTCGCCGCGGCATTGGGTGGCGGCGCGAACATCACCAGCGTCGATGCCTGCACCACCCGCCTGCGCCTGATGGTCAAGGACCAGGCCCAGGTCGATGAGGCCGCGCTCAAGGCGCTCGGTGCGCGCGGCGTGATCCGTCCCTCGGCCAATGCGCTGCAGGTCGTGCTCGGCCCGATCGCGGACTCGGTCGCGGTGGAGATCCGCGATGCGCTGGCGATGGGCGGTGTCGTTACCGCTGCCGCGCCGGTCGCGGCGCTGTCCGGGCAGACCTTGCTGACCCCGGCCGCGCTGGCGGCGCTGGGCGGCGCGGACAATGTCCTCGGCGCTCGCCTGCTCGGCTCGCGCCTGCGCGTCGAGCTGTGCGAACCGGCCAAGGCCGGCGAGCCGGCGCTGGCGGCACTCGGCGTCCGCTCGGTCGCGCACCCGTCGGAAGGCGTGGTCCACCTGCTCCTCGCCCCCGATGGCGCGAAGGCGCTGGTGGCGGCTTAGGACCCGAACCCCCCTCCGCTCCCCGGCGAAAGCCGGGGCCCAGGGTTTCTATGCCCTGGAGCTAGTTGAAATGTAGGATTTCACCTGCTTCCCTGGAGCGGCCGGCATCAAAACCGGCCGCTCTTTGATTCCGTCGGAAGCCTCAGCGCGGCGTGATCGCCACCGCGCCCAGCAGCCCGGAAGGCGCATTCGCGGCACCTTCCACCAGCAGCGCCACGATCCGCGCGCCCTGCCCGGCCGGCAGAGTCGCGTTCAGCGGGCCCGGCGCGGATCCGGCCTTGGTCGCCAGCAGCTTGCCGTCGACCCAGAGCTCCGCCTTGCCGCCGATGTTCTCGAACGCGATCGTCCCGCCTTCGCCGGCAACGCGCTTCCACGGCGTGAAGCGGGTGCGATAGACCCGCCAGCCCGGCTGCTCGGCCGGGGTCGGCACGCCGCTGCGGACAAAGTCCCAGCTGTTATTGTCCCCATCCGCCGGCGCCAGCGAGGGCTCGGGCCGCGCGGCCAGCAGCGGCGACCGGCGCCACTCCCGCAGGTCCTGCACCTGGCGCACCACAGCCACCTGCGGACGCGGCTTTACATCGGTCCTCGCGATACTCAGCGAGGCAGGTTCGAATCCCTCCGCTTCCGCGCGCAGGGCAATTTTCCCGGGTCCGGTACCGGCCCGGATCAGGATCTGGGCCAGCCCGTTGAACAGGGATCGCGACCCGGAGTTGGGCAAAACCTGCTCCGCCTCATGGCTGTTGGGATCGCCATTGCCGACGCCAAGGATGGTGGCACCCTGGACCGTGAACCGGGTCATGAAATTGGCGGTCGGCACATGCCGGCCTTTGGAATCCACGGCGTCGATCGTGATCGCCTGGCATTCCTCGTCATCCCCGGCCATCAGGCTGCGGGCAGGCGTAAGCCGCAGGGCAACGGCCTTCCCCGCGGTTTCCTTGACGGCCCGGGCAACAACCTTGCCGCCCCGCATGGCAATCGCCTCGATCCGGCCGGGCGCATAGGGCACGCTCCATTCATTGCCCATGATCCGGTCGACCTTCTGCACCCCCAGCTCCCGCCCGTTCAGCCGCAGCGCGATGGTCTCGGCATTGCAGCTGACGAACACCTTGATCGCCTCGCCCTCCCTGCCCGGCCAGGTCCAGTGCGGCGCGATCCCGACGACATCCTGATCGTCGATCCAATGGGCGCGGTGGATGTCGAACGCGGTCTTGGGGAAGCCGCACAGGTCGAGGATGCCGAAGAAGCTGGCGATCGTCGGCCAGGCATAGGGCGTCGGCTCGCCATGATAGTCAAACCCGGTCCACACAAACCCGCCGGCAACGAAGGGCCGCTCGGCGATGTTCTTCCAGGTATCGCGATGCGTAGCCCCCCAGCTCGTCGCCTCGGTATCGTAGGAGGTGATGACGTGCCCGGCCGGATCGCTGGCAAAGGCACCACGCGTCTCATAGGCGCTGGTGTCTTCCGAGCTGGTGATCGGCTGGTTCGGGTGCAGCTTGTGGTATTTGTCGTAATCGGCCTGGTAGTAGTTGAAGCCCATCACGTCGAACTCGCCGGCGACGCTGACCTCGTTGTAGAACGACCCGTTCATCGCCCCGGTCACAGGACGGCTGTCGTCCAGCCGCTTCACCGCGGCGATCATCCGCCGGACCATCTCGACGCCGGCGCCAGTGCCCTGCATCGGCTCCTCGTTGAACACCGACCAGAGGATCACGCTCGGGTGGTTGCGATCGCGCCGCACCAGCCATTCGAGCTGGGCCATATAGTCGGGCGCGGGGTTGAACAGGCGGTTCTCGTCCATGACGAGGAAGCCCATACGGTCGCACCAGTCGAGCAGTTCGGCGGTGGGTGCGTTGTGCGACATGCGGATCGCGTTGCAGCCCATGTCCTTGAGCCGCTCGAGCCGCCAGCGATGCAGCGAATCCGGCACTGCGACGCCGACACCGGCATGGTCCTGGTGGAGGCACACGCCCTTCAATTTGACGTGCTTGTCGTTGACGAACAGCCCCTGGTTCGCATCGAAGCGGATCGTGCGGAAGCCGATCGCGGTGCGCCGCTCATCGATCGCCGCACCGTCCCGCAGTACCCGCGTCCGCACCGCGTAGAGCGTCGGGTTCTCGACAAACCACAGGCGCGGCGCTCCCGCGTCGAGCAGCAGCACCGCTTCCGCGCGATCCAGCACCGGCACGCTTGCCTTGACCTCGCCACGCGCGACTTCGCGGCCATCGGGGTCGAGCAGTACCGCTTCGACCACCACAGCCGCGGCGTCGCGCGCGACATTGGCCAGGGTCACGGTCACCGGCACCTGCCAGCGCCCGTCGACCTGGCGCGGGTCGCAGTGCACGCCGTCGCTGACGATCGCCACGGGCGGACGCCGAACCAGCCAGGCATGGCGATAGAGGCCGGCGCCTTCGTACCACCAGCCTTCCTTGGCATCGGCATCGACACGGATCGCGATCACATTGGTCTCTTCGCCGAAGCGCGCGAACGGCGTCAGATCGACATAGACGCTGTTGTAGCTCGACCAGTTGTGCGCGACGGTGCTGCCGTTGATCCAGATCGTCGCATTGGTGGCGATGCCGTCGAAATGCAGCTCGAGCGTCTTGCCCTTGTCCGCCGGATCGAGGCGCAGCGTGCGGCGATACCAGCCGATCCCGCGCGGGCGATAGCCCTGCGAGACATTGGCGGTCTCGACGAAAGGCTGGGCCGCAGCCCAGTCATGTGGCAGCCGCACCTCGCGCCAGTCGCTGTCGTCATAACCGGTCGCCGCAGCGCCCACCGCGTTGCCCGCCTTGACGCTGAGATAGGTCTCGTGATGCCCCTGCGGCTCGGGCGTCGGGACATCGCCTTCATGGAAGCGCCAGCCGAGTTCGAGCAGAGTGCGCGAGGGATCGCCCTCGGGCAGGCGTGGTGCCACGCCGTTCAGCGGGCGCGGCATCGGGAAACCGTCACCTTCCCCCTTCGCCCCGGCAACCGGCGCCGCTCCGGCTTCCGCCATGGGAACCGCCAGCAGAGCGCCGACGCCGACGCTCCCTTGCAGGAGTTGACGACGATCCATGACGATACTCCGACTGAGGCCGCTGCACCGCGCGACCCGAATGGCAAGGAAAGAAGGGCTAGATGTCGCTCAGCTCAGCCACGAAGTCATAGGCGTCGCCACGATAATAGGAGCGAGTGACCTCGGCCGGACGACCGTCTCGCAGGAAGGCGCGGCGCTCGATAAGCAGGCCGGCATGGCCCGCATCGACGCCCAGCATCTTGGCATGCTCGGCCCCGAACGGCACCGCGCGCAGCCGCTGGAGCGCGCGCACCGGGCGGTTACCCACCTTGTCCAGCGCGCTGTAGAGCGAGTCCTCAACGGCATCGACGGACGGCAGGCAATAGCCGGCGATCGTCGAGAATTCGAGCGCCATCGGCTCGTCATCGGCATAGCGGATGCGCGCGAAACGCAGCACCGGCGCGCCCGGAGACAGCCCCAGCATCATCGCTTCTTCCGGATTTACCTGACCCGGCGCGCGCGAAACCCAGCTGCTGCTGGCCTTGCGCCCGCGCGCCGCCATATCCTCGGTAAAGGACGAAAGCTTGGAGAAGCTCTTCTCGACGCGCCCGGCAACGAAAGTGCCGGCGCCCCGACGCCGGGTGAGCAGCCCTTCCTCGACCAGCCCGCCGATTGCCTTGCGCACGGTGATGCGCGACACGTCATATTCGGTGGCAAGATCCCGCTCAGGCGGGATCGCGTCCCCCTGGCTGAGCACGTTCGATCCGATGCCTTCGCGAATGAGCTGCTGCAGCTGGAGGTAGAGCGGGGACGGGTTGTCCTCGCGAAAACGCCCTAACTGTTCCGAAAATCCCATCAATCCTCCCCGGGCGTGCCCCCTGCGCACTCCGTTAGCCATGAAGCTAACGCACCAGCCCTGCCTCGGCAACGGCATGCTGTGGATTTATATTGGTAACCCTTACAATATCAATATTTCGCGCGCTTGTCTGCGAGCGCAATGCCCTTGCATGGGGAAGCTGCGACAAGACCCTATTGTGCCACAGGACTTATATTGGTTACACCGCCCCCCTCAGCCAATGTCATGAGCGGGAGGAATGCATGGGCAAATCTGGAGTTCGGCGAGCACGACATCTGGCCTGGGCAGCGCTGCTGGCGAGCCCGGCATCGTTTGCGCAGGAACTGCCGATCACGCCCCTCCCCGCGTCGGTCACGCTCGGCACCGGCGGATACACGGTGCGCGACGGCGCCGCGATCGGATTTCCGGAAGGGGATGCCGGCGCCGCGGCCGCCGCGAAGCTTCTCGCGGCGCATGTGAAGATCGAACGCGGCATCACGCTCGCACCGCAGCCGAACACCGCCGCGATCCAGCTGGTCCGCGACGACGCCGTGGCGGGTGAGGAAGCCTATCGCCTCACCGTCGATGCCAGGAGCATCCGCATCGCAGCCTCCGGCGATCGCGGCCTGCTTTATGGCGCGATGACGCTTTCCCAGTTGCTCAGCCCCGATCGCGCCTTCGGCAAGTCCGTCCTGGTTCGCAGCGCGACCATCGAGGATGCGCCGCGCTTCCGCTGGCGTGGGCTGCTGATGGACGTCGCACGCCATTTCCAGCCGATCGAGGAAGTATACAAGGTCGTCGACCAGATGGCGTCGGTGAAGCTCAACACGCTGCACCTGCACCTTACCGACGACCAGGGCTGGCGCTTCGAGGTCAAGCGCTACCCGAAGCTCACCGAAATCGGCGGCTGGCGCACGCCGCCGTCGAGCGGCGGTCCGGTCGGCTCGAAGCATGGCGGCTTCTACACGCAGGAGCAGCTCAAGGCGCTGGTCGCCTATGCCGCCGAACGTGGCGTGACGATCGTCCCCGAGATCGACCTGCCCGGCCATGCCCAGGCGCTCGCGGCCGCCTATCCCGAATTCAGCGTCTTCGCCGACGCGCCCGGCGTCGGGCACGACTGGGGCGTGATGCCCTATCTGTTCAACCCGGCGCCCGAAGGCATCGCGTTCATCAAGGACGTGATCGACGAGCTGATCGAGGTCTTCCCGAGCACCTATATCCATCTGGGCGGCGACGAGGCGATCAAAGACCAGTGGGAGCGCTCGCCCAAGGTGCAGGCGCAGATCAAGGCGCTCGGCCTCAAGACCGAGAACCAGTTGCAGAGCTGGATGATCGAGCAGTTCGGCACCTATCTCGCCGGCAAGGGCCGCCGCCTGATCGGCTGGGACGAGATCCTGGAGGGCGGCCTGCCCGCCTCGGCATCGGTCATGTCGTGGCGCGGCGAGAAGGGCGCGGTGGAAGCCGCCAACCAGGGGCATGATGTGGTGCTGAGCCCGGCCCCCCTGCTCTATCTCGACCAGCTGCAGAGCAACCTTCCCGACGAGTTGAACGGCCGGCTCGCGGTGCAGTCGCTCGAGAAGATCTATCGCTACGAGCCGGTTCCGGCCGGGATCGACGCAGAGAAGGCCAAGCATGTGCTCGGCGCGCAGGGCAATGCCTGGAGCGAGTATCTGATCACCCCGCAACAGGTGCAGCACGCCTATTTTCCACGCGCCGCGGCGATTGCCGAGATGACCTGGTCGGCCAAGGATCGCCGCGACTTCGCCAGCTTCCTCGATCGCGTCCAGCCGCAGATCGCCCGCTGGCACCGCTCGGGGATGGAAGTGGCTGACGGCGCCTTCGCGGTCGGCTACCAGCTTCAGGGCAGCCCTGGCGATGCGCTGCGTGCGAACAAGGCGACTGTCGCACTGGCCACCCAGGCGCCGTACGGCACGATCCGCTACACGCTCGACGGGCGCGAACCCACCGCCAAGTCGCCGGCCTACAAGGCGCCGCTGACGCTCAAGCCGGGCCTCACGATCCGCGCCGCCGCGTTCGACAAGAGCGGCAATGCCACTGCCGCGCCCCGCGCCTTCGACACCAGCCGCGCCGCGCTGCTGACGCGCACCACCTCCGAGATGACCGCATGTCCGGGGGGCTCGCTCTATCTTCGCGTGCCGCTCACGCCGGACGCGACCGCCAATACACCGGTCTACAATGTCGACCTGTTCAACACCTGCACGGCCTATCCGGCAGCGCCGCTCGACATCGCCCGGGGCTTCACCGTCAGCGTGGCGCGGCTGGCGCGGCACTGGGGCCTGGCGCACGACACCGGCAAGCGTCGCGATCCCTATCCGGCAACGATGCATGGCGAGCTGGTGATCACCGCGCGCTGCACCGCTGCTGCCACCGACAAGAGCATCAAGCCGATCGTGATCGGCAGCTTCGCGCTGCCCGATCCCGCGACGGCGCCCACCCAGTTCAGCTTCTCGGGCACGTTTCCCGAGATGCAGGGAGAGGACGACCTTTGCTTCCAGTTCACTTCGCCGGCATCCGCCCCCTTCTATACCGTCGAGAAGGTCGTGCTGACCGAGGGAGCCGCCAAGTGAAGCGCGCACTGCTCCTGCCGCTGCTCCTCGCCAGCACCGCTGCCTGGGCCGGCCCGCGCGATACGGTGTCGCTCGACGGCGCCTGGGAAGTGCGCATCGATCCCGCCGATGCCGAAGCCGCGAAGACCCATCCCCGGGAAGCGAGCTGGTTCGCCGCGAAGGTGCCCGGCAGCGTCCAGCAGGATCTGATCGCCTCGGGTCGCGCGCCCGATCCGTTCAAGGGGATCAACCAGGCACCGATCCAATGGGCGGGCCTCACCAACTGGCAGTTCCGCAAGGTGATCGAGGTCACCCCGGAAATGCTCAAGCGCGATCATATCGACCTGGTGTTCGACGGGCTCGATACCTTCGCCACCGTGTCGCTCAACGGCCAGAAGCTGCTCACCACCGCCAATGCGCATCGCCGCTGGCGGATCGATGCGAAGTCGGCGCTCAAGCTCGGTCGCAACGAGCTGGTGATCGCGATCGCCTCGCCGATCCGCACGCTCCAGCCGATGGTGCTCGCCCAGGCCAATACGCTGCCCGGCGAATATGATTCCGAGTTCGGCGACGAGCCCAAGGGCAAGCAGACCTCGCCGTACATCCGCAAGCCCAAATACCATTACAGCTGGGACTGGGGTCCCCGCCTGGTCAATATCGGCATCTGGCGCCCCGCACGGATCGAGACATGGGACAATGCCCGGATCGACAATATGCGCGTCGATCAGGAAGCGCTGAACGATGCCGAGGCCCGGCTGGTCGCCCGCTACCGGATCGTCGCCGGCGCCAGCACCAAGCTGACCCTGCGCACCACCCTCACCGGCCCCGACGGCAAGAAGCAGACGGTGTCGCGCAGCGTCACCGTGGCGCCCGGCATCAACGAAGTCAGCGTGCCGCTCACCATCGCCTCGCCGCGCCGCTGGTGGCCGGTCGGCTATGGCGCGCAGACGATGTACGATGTGTCGGGCCAGCTCTCCGATCGTGACGGCAAGGCGGACAGCGTCAGCCACAAGACCGGGCTGCGCACCGTCGAGCTGATCCGCAAGGACGGCAGCTTCGGTTTCAAGGTCAACGGCATTCCGATCTTCGCCAAGGGCGCCAACCTGATCCCGTTCGACATGTTCCCCAGCCGCGTGCCGCGCGCCCAGATGCAGCAGGTGCTGCAGAGCGCGCGCGATACGAACATGAACATGATCCGCGTCTGGGGCGGCGGCTATTATCTCGACGACGCCTTCTACGAGATCGCCGACGAGCTCGGCCTGATGATCTGGCAGGACTTCATGTTCGGCGGCTCGGTCACGCCCCCGGATGCCGAGTTCCGCGACAATGTCCGCGTCGAGGCCGAGGAGCAGGTCGAGCGGCTCCAGCCGCATCCTTCGGTGATCGCCTGGTCGGGCGGCAACGAGATCCTGGCCGGCTGGGAGAACTGGTCCGATCGCAAGGCGTTCAAGAAGCGCGTCGGCGCCGACGAGCAGGAGCGGATCGGCGTCGGCATGGCCGTGCTGTTCGATCGCGTGCTGCGCGACGCGGTGATCACCCGCGCGCCCGGCACGCCCTATTGGAACAACTCGCCGGCCACCGATTATGAGGCGCCGACCGACACCGACAAGGATGGCGACCGCCATTTCTGGGACGTCTGGTCGGGCTCCAAGCCGGTCGAGCGCTATCTCGACAGCTGCCCGCGCTTCATGTCCGAATATGGCTTCCAGAGCATGCCGGGCCTGTCGACGATCCGCGACTTCGCGGGCGACGGACCGTTCACGCTGGAAAGCCCGGTGCTCAAGGCGCACCAGCGCTTCCTCTCGGGCGAAGGCAATGCCCGGCTCCAACTCTATCTCGACCAGCGGCTGCGCCCGGCGAAGGACTTTGCCGATACGGTGTACCTAACCCAGGTCAACCAGATGCAGGCGATCGACATGGCCGCGCGCCACCACCGCGCCTGCCGCCCGGTTACGCTGGGATCGCTATACTGGCAGCTCAACGACACCTGGCCCGCCATTTCCTGGGCGAGCATCAGCTATGACGGCCAGTGGAAGCTGCTCCAGTACGCCGCCAAGCGCTTCTTCGCGCCCCAGGCGATCGTAACCGAGCACAAGGACGGCGCCACCCGCGTCGCGCTGGTTTCGGATGCGACCACCCCGATCGCCGCCGAATGGCGGATCCGTGCCTTCGACATGTCGGGCAAGCCGCTGGGCGAGCGCGGCGACAAGGTTTCGCTCACCCCGCTCGGCGCGCAGGAAGCCGCCAGCATCGCAGATGCGGACCTGTTCGCCGGTGCCGCGCCGGAGGCGAGCTATGCCGTCGCCGAGTTGCTGATCGGCGGCCGCCAAGTCTCGCGCACGATCGTCGAGCGCGCCTTGCCCAAGGACATGGCCTATCCCGCCCCCGGCCTCAGCACCCGCTGGGACGGCAAGCGGGTGACGATCACCGCCGGCGCACTCGCCCGCGCCGTCATGCTCGATTTCGGCACCCTCGCCGCGCACCCGAGCGATGACGGCTTCGACCTGCTGTCCGGCGAGAGCATCACGATCGAGGTTCGATCCGATGCCACGGCCGAAGCGCTGCAAAACGCCCTGACCCTGCGTACCCTGGGGACCAAGTAAATGATTCCGTTCCTGCTTCTAGCCGCTGCCGAGCCCGATCCGGATGCCGATGCCGTTGCCCGCGCGATCGCGACGATGACGGTCGAGCAGAAGGCGGCCCAGCTCCAGAGCACCGCACCAGCCGATGCCGAGGCGGACCTCCCCGCCTATGACTGGTGGAACGAGGGCCTGCACGGCCTCGCCCGCAACGGCTATGCCACTGTCTTCCCCCAGGCGATCGGCCTTGCCGCGGCCTGGGACGTGAACCTGATGCACAAGGTCGGCGATGTCGTCGCCACCGAAGCCCGCGCCAAGTTCAACGCCAAGCCGCTGGGCGCCAACCGGCGCATCTATGAAGGGCTGACGATCTGGTCGCCCAACATCAACATCTTCCGCGATCCGCGCTGGGGCCGTGGCCAGGAAACCTATGGCGAGGACCCGTATCTCACCGGCCATCTCGGCGTCGCCTTCATCCAGGGTCTGCAGGGTCCGGACCCCCAATATCCCAAGGTGATCGCCACTCCGAAGCACTTCGCGGTGCATAGCGGACCGGAAGCGGGGCGCGACGGGTTCGATGTCGACCCGAGCCCGCAGGACCTGGAATCGACCTATCTCCCTGCGTTCCGGCTGGCCGTGACCGAGGGCAAGGCGCGCTCGCTGATGTGCGCGTACAACTCTATCCACGGCACCCCGGCCTGCGCGCTGTCCGACCTGATGAACACGCGGCTGCGCAAGGACTGGGGCTTCAACGGCTTCACCGTCTCGGACTGCGACGCCGTCGCCAACATCCACATGTTCCACCATTACAAGCTCGACGCAGCGGCAGCTTCGGCCGCGGCGATCAAGGGCGGCAACGACTTCAATTGCGGTACCACCTATGCCGCGCTGCCCCAGGCGGTGAAGCGCGGTCTGGTGACCGAAGCCGAGATCGACACCGCGCTCACCCGCTCGCTTTCGGCACGCCAGGCGCTGGGCACGATCTTCAGCGCGACCAGCCCGTGGAGCCGGATCAAGCCGAGCGAAGTCGGCACGCCCGCCCACCGCGCGCTGGCGTTGGATGCCGCGCGCAAGGCGATCGTGCTGCTCAAGAACGATGCCGATCGCCTGCCGCTCAAGCCCGGCAGCCGCATCGCGGTGATCGGCGCCGATGCCGATGATCTCGGCGTGCTCGAAGGCAATTATCACGGCACCGCGCAGAACCCGGTGACGCCGCTCGACGGCATCCGCCGCCAGTTCGGCGCGGCCAATGTCGTCTACGCCCAGGGCTCGGTGCTCGCCGACGGCGCGCCCGTCGTGATGCCGGAGACGGCGTTCGCCGCCGATGGCAAGCCCGGGCTCAAGGCCGAGTATTTCGCCAGCCCGACCGTGACCGGCACGCCCGTCGCCACGCGCCAGGATCGCCGGATCGACTTCAACTATACCCGCGTCGCCCCGCTGCCGCAGCTCGATCCCAAGGGCTTCGCGGTCCGCTGGTCGGGCGAGATCGTGCCACCGGGCCCGGGCCGCTACACGCTGGCGATCGACATCCCGGCCTGCTGGAAGGACTGCAAGACGCATGACAGCGTGCGGCTGTGGATCGACGGCAAGCCGCTGCACGAGGGCCTGCTCGGCAAGGGTCGGGTGGAACTGCCCTTCACCAGCGACGGCAAGCGCCATGCGTTCCGCATGGAAATCGATCATGCCGGCGAGGATGAGGGCCTGCGCCTGATGTGGCTTCCGCCCGCCGAGCCGCTGCTCGCGCAGGCGGTGACCGCCGCGAAGGACTCCGACGTCGTCGTCGCAGTGCTCGGCCTGTCGCCCGATCTGGAAGGCGAAGCGCTGCAGGTAACCGTGCCCGGCTTCGTCGGCGGTGACCGTACCGAGATCACCCTGCCCTTCGCCCAGCAGCGCCTGCTCCAGGCGCTGCGCGACACCGGCAAGCCGGTGGTGGTGGTGCTGACCAGCGGCAGCGCGGTCTCGATCGACCCGTCGCTCGCTGATGCGATACTCGCCGCCTGGTATCCGGGCGAGAGCGGCGGAATCGCGATCGCCGAGACGCTTGCCGGGCTCAACAACCCGTCGGGCCGCCTGCCGGTGACCTTCTACAAATCGGCATCCGACCTGCCGGCGTTCATCGATTACGGCATGAAGGAGCGCACCTATCGCTTCTTCACCGGCACGCCGCTCTGGGGGTTCGGCCACGGGCTGAGCTACACCAGCTTCGCCTATGACCAGCTGACCGCCAAGGCGGGCAGCACCGCAGCCCCGGTCGAAGTCACCGTGCGGGTGCGCAACAGCGGCGCGCGGCCGGGCGAAGAAGTGGTCCAGGCCTATCTGGTGCCGCCGGCGAGCAAGGCGCGCGGCACCGGCATGACCACGCCGGTGCTCCAGCGCGAGCTGGTCGGCTTCCAGCGCGTGTCGCTCAAGCCGGGCAAAGCGGGAACGCTGCGCTTCAGCCTAGATCCGCGCAGCATCAGCTCTGTGTCGCGCGACGGCACGCGCCAGGTGGTTCCGGGCGCCTATCGCCTGTGGGTCGGCGGTGGCCAGCCGGGGACTGCGCCGGGGCAATGGACCGACTTCACCCTGACCGGCGAAGCACAGGAGCTGCCCAAGTGATGATGGACCGCCGTACCGTGATCGGTGCCGGGCTCGCCCTCACCACCACGCCTGCCTTCGCCCAGAAGGCGACCGGCTTCACCAGCAAGCGCCCTGCCCCGACCGAGCGTAAATTCGTCAGCAAGTCGGTCGAGCGCGAGATCGTTCGCGTCTCGAAGAAGATCGGCGACACCAAGCTGCGCTGGATGTTCGGCAATTGCTATCCGAACACGCTCGATACCACCGTGGCGATGCGCACGATCGACGGCGCACCCGATGCGTTCGTGCGCACCGGCGACATCAACGCGCTGTGGCTGCGCGACAGCTCCGCCCAGGTGAAGCCGTACCTGCATCTCGCCAAGCAGGATGCGGATCTGCGCCGGCTCTATCACGGCCTGATCGCCCGCCAGTCGCGCTCGATCCTGATCGATCCCTATGCCAATGCGTATATGGAAGATCCCGCGGCGATGACCAATCTGAGCTGGTCGCTCGACGATCGCTTCCCGCTCAAGCCCGGCGTGGCCGAACGGAAGTGGGAGATCGACTCGCTCTGCTATCCGATGCGCCTCGCGCACGGATACTGGCAGGCGACCGGCGACAAGACGCCGTTCGATGCTCGCTGGGCCGAAGCGGCGCGCCTGAGCGTCGCGACTTTCCGCGAGCAGCAGCGCAAAGACGGCAAGGGGCCCTACCGCTTCCAGCGCAAGAGCCCGATCCCGACAGAAAGCCTGATGCTCGATGGCTATGGCGCGCCGACCAAACCGGTGGGAATGATCCATTCGGGTTTCCGTCCCTCGGACGATGCCTGTGTCTATCCGTTCCTGATCCCGTCCAACTATTTCGCGGTCACAGCACTGCGCGAGCTCGCCGTGGTCGCCAATGCCGCACGCGGGGATGCAGCCCTTGCCAACGACGCCGTCGCACTGGCCGACGAAGTCGATGCGGCGCTGCGCAAATATGCCCGGATGCGCCTGCCCGATGGCAGCGAAGTGATCCCGTTCGAAGTCGATGGCTTCGGCAACACGCTGTTCATGGACGACGCCAATGTGCCGTCGCTCTCGGCGCTCGCCTATCTCGGCTGCCTGAAGGCGGACGATCCGCTGTTCCAGCGCACCGCGGCTGCGGCGTGGAGCGACAACAACCCCTATTGGTCGCGCGGCAAGGTCGTCGAAGGCATCGGTGGGCCGCATGTCGGCCTCGGCCAGGTCTGGCCGATGTCGCTGGTGATGCGTGCGCTGACCTCGTCGGACGACGCGACGATCCGCCAGTGCCTGCGCATGATCCGCGACAGCGATGGCGGCACCGGCTTCATCCATGAGGCAGTCGACCAGGACGATCCCTCGAAATTCACCCGCGAGTGGTTCGCCTGGGCCAATGGCCTGTTCGGCGAACTCATCGTCCACCTCGCCGATACCCGTCCTCAATTGCTGGCAGAAACGCTGTGAACCCTACGCGTCGTCAACTCCTCGCTTCCACCGGCCTCGGTCTTGCCGCCACTGCCGCGCTTCCGGCACATGCCCGCCTGCCGGCCGTGCCGGTCAAGCCCAACCTGTTCATCGGCACCGGTGGCACCGGCCATACCTATCCCGGTGCCACCCTGCCCTTTGGCATGGTCCAGTTGAGCCCGGACACCGGCGTCGAGCGCTGGGAAACCTGCTCGGGCTATTACAAGACCGACACCTCGATCCTCGGCTTCTCGCACACCCACCTTTCCGGCACCGGCATCGGCGACATGCTCGACGTGCTGGTGGTGCCGTCGGCAGGTCCGGTGCAACTCCAGCCCGGCACGATCGAGAACCCCGATGCCGGCTATCGTCAGCGCTTCTCGGCCGAGCATGCCGAGCCGGGCTATTACCGGGTCGCGCTGGAAACCGGCGTCCAGGCCGAGCTGACCGTTACCGAGCGCACCGGCTGGCACCGCTATCGGTTCCCGGCGGGCAAGGGCCATGTGCTGATCGACCTGTCGCACCTGATCCTCGACAAGTCGGACTCGCCGCCGCTCGTTGACGAAGCGCTGCTCGAACTTGCCGCGGACGGCACGCTCAGCGGCACGCGCCGCGTGTTCCGCTGGGCCAAGGGGCGGCGGATCTTCTTCGCGATGCAACTGTCGCGGAAGCCCGATCGCATCACCTTCATCGGCGACGATGACGCTACCCAGCCGGCAGGCGCGACCCGCGTTGCGGGCAAGCGGCTCAAGGCCGTGCTCCAGTTTGACGATGCCGGCAGCGCGCCGCTTGTCATCCGCTGCGGCATTTCCGCCGTCGATGCCGATGGCGCCCGCGCCAATCTCGCCGCCGAGGCGAAGCATTGGGACTTCGACCGGGTCCGCCGCGATGCCGCCACGCTGTGGAGCAAGTCGCTCGGCAGCGTGAAAGTCGAGGGCGGCACGCCGGACCAGCGCACGATCCTCTCCTCCGCGCTCTACCATGCCCAGCTCGCACCTACGCTCGTGTCGGACGTCGATGGCCGCTATCCCGGCATGGACGGCAAGACGCAGACCGTGCCCGCCGGCGGCGCGGCGTTCAGCACCTATTCGCTGTGGGACACTTATCGCGCGCTGCACCCACTGCTCACTTTGGTCGCGCCCGAGCAGACCAAACTGCTGATCGACGACATGATCCGCCAGACCGCCCAGTCGCGCTTCGGCCCGCTGGTCTGGCCGCTGCAGGGCAAGGAAACCGGAACAATGATCGGCTGGCACGGCGTCGTCCCGCTCGCCGAGGCACATGCCAAGGGCATTCCCGCCGACTATGCCGCCGCCTGGCCGGCGATCCGCAAGCGCAGCTTCGACTTCACCGCGCCGGACAAGGACAACAGCCTTGGCCGCGACCTGTACGACAAGCTCGGCTATGTCCCGGCGGACAAGGTGTTCGAGAGCGTCAGCCGGACCCAGGAATATGCCTATGACGACTGGGCCTCGTCGCACCTCGCGCGCGTTGCCGGCGCGGCGGACGATGCCGAGCGGCTGCACAAGCGCTCGGGCAACTGGCGCAACGTCATCGACGGCAAGATCGGCTTCGCCCGCCCCCGCTTCGAGAATGGCCAGTGGTGGAAGGACTATGATCCCGTCCAGCTCGGCCACATGCCCAAGCCGTGGTGGCGCGACTATACCGAGGCGAATGGCTGGCAGGCGACCTTCCTCAACCAGCACGACATCTATGGCATGATCGCGCATATGGGCGGCGATGCGGCGTATGAGGCAAAGCTCGACGCGCTGTTCACCGCGCCCTCGACCCTGCCCGACAATGCACCGCCCGACATTTCGGGGCTGGTCGGCCAATACGCCCATGGCAACGAGCCGGACCAGCACTCCGCCTATCTCTACAGCTATGTCGGCGCGCCCTGGAAGACGCAGGCGATGATCCGCCGCCTGTGCACCGAGATGTACAAGAACGATCCCGACGGCATCATCGGCAATGACGATTGCGGCCAGATGAGCGCGTGGTTCGTGCTGTCGTCGCTCGGCTTCTATCCGGTCGATCCGGTCGAGGCCGTCTATGTCTTCGGCTCGCCGCTGTTCGAGCGCGCCGAGCTGCAGCTGGGCAAAGGCCGCAAGCTGGTGGTCGAGGCGCCGGGCAACCGCGCCGACACCCCCTATGTTGCCGCGGTGACCTGGAACGGCCGCCCGTGGCGCAAGAGCTGGATCTCGCACCACGACCTGGCCGCCGGCGGCACGCTTCGTTTCACCATGTCCGCCAAACCCAACCGCGCCTTTGGCCGCGCGCTCGCTGACCGGCCGCCGTCCTTCGGCCGCAGCCCCGCCTGATCCTGGAGAGATTGATGACCGAACTGTCCCGGCGCACCCTGCTCGCCACCGGCCTTGCCGCCGGCGCGCTGCCTGCCGTTCCCGCGCAGGCCAGCGCAGCGCCTGCCAACACCCCCAAGCCCTTCGGCGCGACGCCGAGCCCGCGCCAGTGGCGCTGGCACGGGCGCGAGCAATACGCCTTCGTCCATTTCTCGATCAACACCTTCACCGACAAGGAATGGGGCTTTGGCGACGAGAGCCCGAAGCTGTTCAATCCCAGCGACTTCGATGCCGATCAGATCGTCGCCGCGGTCAAGGCCGGTGGGCTCGAGGGGCTGATCCTCACCGCCAAGCATCATGACGGCTTCTGCCTGTGGCCGACTTTGCTCACCGAGCATTGCATCCGCAACAGCCCCTACAAGGAGGGCAAGGGCGATATCGTCCGCGAGATGGCCGACGCCTGCAAGCGCGCGAAGTTGCCCTTCGGCCTCTATCTGTCGCCCTGGGACCGCAACCATGCCGAATATGGCCGCCCGGCCTATGTCACCTATTACCGCGCCCAGCTGACCGAGCTGTGCACCCGCTATGGCGACCTGTTCGAAGTATGGTTCGACGGCGCCAATGGCGGCGACGGTTATTATGGCGGCGCGCGCGAAGCCCGGAAGATCGATGCGCCGCGCTATTATGACTGGCCGTCGATCGTCGCTTTGGTCCACAAGCTCCAGCCCAACGCCTGCACCTTCGATCCGCTCGGCGCGGACATCCGCTGGGTGGGCAATGAGGACGGCGTCGCCGGCGATCCCTGCTGGCCGACCATGCCGAATGAGCCCTATGACCAGAAGAACGGCAATGCCGGCGTGCGCGGTGGCGCGATCTGGTGGCCGGCGGAAACCGACGTGTCGATCCGCCCGGGCTGGTTCTACCATTCGGACGAGGACTCCAAGGTGAAGAGCCCCGAACGGCTGATCCGCCTCTACGATGAGTCGGTGGGTCGTGGGACCAATCTGAACCTCAACATCCCCCCTGATCGCCGCGGACGCATTCCCGACCAGGATTTCAAGATCCTCAAATCCTATGGCGACGCGATCCGCGCGACCTTCGCCAGGGATCTGGCCAAGGGCGCGGTGGCGCATGCCAGCACCAGCCGCCCGGGCTTCGCCCCCGCGCGCGTACTCGATGGCAATCGCGAGACCTATTGGACCACGCCCGACCAAGCGGCCACGCCGACCCTGACGCTCGACCTCAAGCCCGGCACCCGCTTCGACGTGATCCGGCTGCGCGAGTATCTCCCGCTCGGCGTGCGCGTGACCCGCTTCGCGGTCGATGCCGAGATCGACGGTACCTGGAAGACGCTGGCTGAGCATGAATGCATCTCGGCACAGCGCGTGATCCGCCTGCCTGCCCCTATCACGCCGCGCCGCGTGCGCCTGCGCATCCTCGAGGCACCGGCCTGCCCGGCGATCAGCGAGTTCGCGCTGTTCGCCTCGGTCACGCCGGTCCCGGTGTCCGCAATCGTATCGACCGACCCGACGGTGCTCGATGTGACCAAGTGGCGCGTCGTCGATGCCAGCGCGCCCAATGCCGAACGGTTGCTCGACAATGAGGCCGGCACGATCTGGGTCCAGTCGAGCCCCAGGCCCGGCGCTCCGGCATACGTCACCGTCGATCTCGGCGGATCGACCGACCTGGCCGGCTTCAGCCTCACGCCTTCGCGCCAGGTGATGACCGGCGCTGCTCCGCCGCGCGGTTACGTGGCGGAAACCAGCGCCGATGGTACCAATTGGGAACCGGCAGCATCCGGCGAGTTCTCCAACATCGCCTATGCGCTATCCACTCAGCGCATCAATTTCGCCCGTGCGCGTACCGCGCGCTATCTGCGCCTGACCTTTGTCGAGACCGCTGTTCCGGCCGGCCGGCTGGCAATCGCCGGAATCGGAGGATTCCTGCCCGCGCGCTGAGCGCAACGATCCCCTCCCGGGCCATGCACCCGGGAGGGAAATCCCCATCGGGATTAGCTGGTTAGCCTGTCATTTCCCGCGGCTCGCGATGGCGAGTGACGCAATTTTGCAACGGCGATGTGCTATTTATCGGATCGATAGCACCAAAGTCGATTTTGGTATTGAAGTGATATTCCACCTATGACAACCATACGACAAGGCTAGGACGTCCTGGTGACGATCCGAACCATTCGCGGTCGCATGTTAGCGCTCGCATTCAGGGTTGGCATCGATGGAAACTACGCGTCGGAGAGCAATGGCATTGGGTATCGGCGGCGCTACGCTCGCCGCGGCGGCGCCCGTCGTCGCCAAGCCTGGTAACCGCGCCCTCATCGTTTCGACCTGGGATTTTGGCGCGGCCGCCAATGCCGCTGCCTTTGCCCAGTGGAAGAAGACCAACAGCCTGCTCGATGCGGTCGAGGCCGGCGCCCGCGTTCCCGAGGCTGATCCCGAGAATCATTCGGTCGGCTATAGCGGCTATCCCGATCGCGACGGTCACGTGACGCTCGATGCGATCCTGATGGACGATCGCGGCAATGTCGGCGCCGTCGCGGCGCTAGAGGATTTCATGCATCCGATCTCGGTCGCGCGCCGGGTGATGGAAAAGACGCCGCACACTTTCCTGGTCGGCGAAGGCGCACGGCAATTCGCCATTTCGGAGGGATTCGAGCGCACCAAGCTGCTTACCCCCGAGGCTGAGGCTGCGTGGCGCGAATGGCTCAAGACGGCGAAGTACAAGCCGATCGCCAATAGCGAGAACATGCGCGGTACCGCGCTGGATCACGACACGATCGGCATCGTCGCCTGCGGTCCCGATGGCCGCCTTGCTGGTGCCTGCACCACCTCGGGCATGGCGTTCAAGCTTCGTGGCCGCGTCGGCGATTCGCCGCAATGCGGCTCGGGTCTGTTCGTGGAGGCCGGCGTCGGCGCCGCGACCGCGACCGGGGTCGGCGAGGAAGTCACCCGGATCGCCGGCTCGGCACGCGTGGTCGCGTCGATGCGCGCCGGCATGTCGCCCCAGGCGGCGTGCCGCGAAGCCGTGCTCCATATTGCCAAGCTCCGCGGCGACGCGGTGCGCGACGCCCAGGTCGGCTTCCTGGCGATCAACGACCGCGGCGAGATCGGCGCCTTCGCGCTGCAGCCCGGCTTCACCTTCGCAGTAACCGACCTTGAGGGACGAACCCAAGTGCGGCCCGCTGAGAGCTTAAAAAAGCCTGCGGCCACCAAATAACCCGAAACAATTTCCTGATTCCAAGGGGGATGTAATGAAGAAGCTTAATGCCCTGTTGCTGAGTTCAACTTGCTTTGCGGTACTGCTCGCCGCGCCTGCCATGGCGCAGGAAGCCGAGCAGGATACCACGTCGGTCTCGACCGCCGACGCCCAGGACAACGGCGCCATCGTCGTCACGGGCAGCCGCATCACGCGTCCGAACGCCGCCGCCGCGTCGCCGATCACCTCGGTCACCTCGGAAGCGATCCGCGCCCAGGCAGCCGTGAACATCGAAGAAGTGCTGAACCGCATTCCGTCGGTCGCGCCGGACAGCCAGCAGAACTATCAGGATTCGGACGGCCGCCAGCGCATCAAGCTGCGTAACCTCGGCTTCGAGCGCACCCTCATCCTGGTCGATGGCAAGCGCCTCGGCACGATGAACGGCCTCGACGCCAACATGATCCCGACCGCGCTCGTCTCGCGCGTCGACGTGCTGACCGGCGGCGCCTCGGCCGTCTACGGTTCGGACGCCGTCGCCGGCGTGGTCAACTTCATCCTGGACAACAATTTCGAAGGCATCCAGGCGAACGCGAACTACAATTTCTACGCGCACGACAACAAGCCGGGACTCGTCTCGCAGGTTGCCAAGAACTACGGCTTCGCCCAGCCCGCCCAGGGCCTGAGCACCGATGGTGGCCGCGTCGACCTGTCGCTTACCGCCGGCAAGAAGTTCTTCGACGATCGCATGCACGTGTCGGCCTATGTCGATTACCGCAAGGCGAACCTCGTTCCCTACAGCGCGCGCGAGACTTCGGGCTGCCAGCTCGTCGAAGGCACCAAGGACGGCCCGCTCAGCTGCTCGATCTCGAGCTACACCGGCTATGGCTATGTCTCGCCGCAGAGCGGCCCGAACGCCGGCAACGCCTATCTGAACAACCCGAACGGCACCCGCACCTTCGTGCCCTATTCGTCGGCCCTGGCCGCGAACCCGTATGACGGCTACTCGTTCCAGCGCAAGAACGAGCGCTGGAATGCCGGCGGCTTCGCTTCGTTCAAGATCTCGGACGCGGCGGAAGTCTATGCCAACGCGATGTGGTTCCGCGACAAGTCGGCGAACGTCTATCCGGCCCGCGTCTACAGCTCGACCGCCTATGCGGACGGCCCCTACCAGGTCCGCTGCAACAACCCGTACATGTCGGCCGCCCAGGCGACCGCGATCTGCGGCACCGCGGCAGGCACCAGCACCTTCGTGCCGATCGAACTGCGCTACCGCATGACCAGCGTTCCCGATCTCGAGGACCGCTACACCAATGAAGGCCTGCGCATCACCGGCGGCGTCCGCGGCGAGTTCGCCAAGGGCTGGAGCTACGATGTCGGCGGCGTCTATGCGCGCAACCAGATGGACACCAGCTGGGCCGGCCCGCTCTATGCGCGCGTCAACAACGCCCTGAACGTCGTCAACAACAACGGCACGATCAGCTGCGTCAACGACGTCGCCAACGGCTGCGTGCCCTTCGATCCGTTCAGCGCCAACTCGGCGACGAACAACACCGCGCTGTACAACTACCTGATCGCGGGCACCTACGGCACCTCGACCACGACCAACACGCTCTACAACGGCATCGCCACCATCCAGGGCGATCTCGGCACCTACGGCATCAAGAGCCCGTGGGCGGACGAAGGCGTGGCGATCGCGTTCGGCGCCGAATATCGCGAAGACCAGCTCAAGAGCCATGCCGATGCGATCTGGCGCGAGTCGGTCAGCGACGACGCGGACCGCTATCTCGCCCAGCACGTCTGGGAAGGTAACGTCGAGCTCCAGGTTCCGATCGCCCAGCACAAGGCTTTCGCCGACCTGCTCCAGGTGAACGGTGCGTATCGTCTGTCGAAGTACAGCAGCAACCCGGACACCTTCTCGACCTGGAAGGCCGAGGCGATCTGGGCTCCGGTCGAGGACATCACGTTCCGCGCCTCGATCAACCGCGCCCAGCGCGCTCCGACCGTGGTGGAGTCCTTCCAGGGCTCGAACACCAGCTATGGCCGGATCACCACCGCCTATAACGATATCTGCGCGCCGACCGTCGTCAGCACGTCGATCGATCCGGTCACGGGTCGCCCGGTCAATGTCTATGGCGCCCCGACGGCATCGCGCGAAGCGTGCCGCGCAACCGGCCTGGCCGACAACCTCTACGGCAGCGCCACCCTGCTCTGCCCGACCGATGTTGGCTGCACCTATCGCGCCGGCGGGTTCACCGTGGATCCGGAAACCGCCTACACCAAGACCTTCGGTGTGGTGCTGAAGCCGCGCTTCCTCCCGGGCCTGGTGGTTTCGGCCGATCGCTTCCTGATCGATCTGAACCAGTCGATCGGCTACAACGACTACGCCTACTTCTCGCAGGGCTGCCAGCAGACCGCCGATCCGTTCTTCTGCAGCATGTTCGTGCGTAACGCGGACGGCACGCTGTCGAGCAACCCGACGACCAACCCGACCACTGGCTTCATCCGCCAGGGCACGACCAACTACTACAAGAGCAAGTCGCATGGCTGGGACTTCCAGGGCCAGTATGCGCTGCCGCTCGGTGGCAACATCGGTCGCCTGGACTTCGACTTCGCCGGCACGCTGACCACGCTGGCTGGCGCGCAGGACGCGTCGTTCCTCGCGGAGCGTAACTGCGTTGGCTATTATGGCGGCGCCGGCTGCGGACAGTTCATCGCCAAGTGGACGCACAACCTGCGTGGCACCTACACCACGCCGGACCAGTTCTTCAGCATGTCGCTGAACTGGCGCCACCTGGGTCCGCTGACCCGTACCTCGAACTCGGGCGAGGCCAGCCTCGGCGCGGATGCGAGCACGGTGCGCAAGACCTTCTACCGGATCGACGCGTATGATTACTTCGATCTGTCGCTGAACTTCCGCGTCGAGAAGAGCTTCTCGTTCCGGATCGCGGCGAACAACATCCTCGACAAGACGCCGCCGGTCATGCCGAACTCGTATGACATCGGCCTGTCGCGCGCGAACACGATCTCGGCCCGGTACGACTCGCTCGGCCGCCAGATCGCCTTCAGCACGACGGTCAACTTCTAAAACTAGCCCTTCGCTAGAACCTCAGGGCCCGCCTTCTCCGGAAGGCGGGCCCTTTTATTTGCCCGTCGCGCACCCGGCCTCGATGGCGCCTCCGCCGAAAAAATTGTCCGGATATCGCCGACCTTCCGTCTTCCCTTCGAGGCCCCATGGACGCCCGGCGGAAGGATCGAGGCATTGCGCGACCAGACCACCGGAATCCGTCTTCCAGAAAGAACGGACCAACGAATAATATCCTTACCAGAAACGCAATATGAATATTGAAACATTAGTTTCACAGTATCGCGCGAATTAAATCATGCGCGATTCGCTAAAAGTATAGAATAAAATACTTCGCAACTATAATTGCGGAGGCGATTTGGCGCAACTTCACTCCATATTTTCTTGCATTGGGAGATTGTATGAAGAGCCAATTCAAAACACTGGCCATTGCCGCCCTTGGCACACTGACGATCCTGCTACCCGAAGCCGCACAGGCGCAGGGTTGGCCCGCACCGGTGGCGCCGCTGCCCGAGCTGGCGACCGCGCTCGACAAGCGCTTCCAGCCGGCGATCGATTTCGACACCGACGTCTGCTTCAACGTGCCGGCGGTCAATGCATCGGGCGCGATCAGCGCCGGCGCCTCGACCTACGCCACGCTGCCGCCGGCCTCGTGCCGCAACGCGAGCTACCGCACGACGAGCAACGTCTATGTCCGCGCCCGCTGCAACAACGGCTATTGCGCCCGCGTCTACAGCTATTTCTGGCAGTCGGATTTCTCGCACGCCTATGACTGGGAATCGGTGATCGTGTGGACCACCGACCAGGGCACAAGCAGCACCGTGGTCGGCGTAACCCGCGGCAACCACGGCGGCTGGGAAACCCGCGCGACCAGCGGCGGGCAGTTGCGCTTCCAGAGCGACACCAGCGGCCAGCACGTGAAGATGGTCTATCACTACGAAACCTGGGGTTTCTCGCACCTTTGGCGCTTCTCGAAGACCGACAATGGCGACGAGCCGCCCGAAAACGGCACCGGCCAGTGGCTGATCCAGCCGCTGGTGAGCTGGAACGGCTACCCCTCGGCCAGCGTCCGCAACGCCATCTCGAACTATAATTTCGGCAGCGGCAATTTCGACCTGAAGGACTCGCGCTTCTCGAGCGTCCTCGCCGCGACGGTGAACTCGAGCATCACTCCGGGCTTCGATCCGAACACCGATTCGGGCGCGAACTCGCCGGGCTGCCCGACCGGCTCGACCATCTGCTGACCCTGCGCCGCCCCGTGCCACCGGCATGGGGCGGACCTTCCGGCGAGATACAAATGGCTTCGAAATATCTGCCGCTGCTCGGCGGCACGGCGCTGATCGTCGCGATCGGCAGCTTCTGGCTTACCCAGCGGGGCGCCGAGAGCACCCCGATGCCCAGCACGGGCGCGGTGGTCGTCACTACCCCCGCCGCAACAGAAAGCCCCTCCCCCGCACCTGTTGCCCCGACGAACCTGCCGACGCCGCCGGACAAGGTGATCGCGCATGTCCGCCAGGCCTATCCGCTGCTCGAGAAGGTGGACTTCTCCTGCGACGCGAAGGGCTGCGCCGTCACCGCGACGATACCGCCGCCTACCGGCGACGAGTTCCTCAAGGTGCGGCAGGAAATGCTGCTGGGCGGGCTGGCCAGGCTGGTCGAGGCGGACGGGTATCGCATGCCCGGACCGGTCCATATGGACGAGATCGAGAGCAACCTGTTCCATATCCGCGCGGACGTGGTGCCGGCACAACCGCCGGCTTCCTAGCGATCCAGGACGGACGCCCCGCAAGCGAGGCGTCCGTCAGGCACCGGGTTGGGCGTCGATCCGCACCGGCACAGGGATGTATGCCGCCCCAACTGTCGGGTTCAGGTCGAAACGGCATGCAGAGGCTGTGGCCGGATGCGTGCACCCGGGCGAGCCGGGTGCGACGGAGGCGGAGGATTGGGCGACGAATCAGGTTCGTCGCCCGGAAGATTATTTCTTGCCGCCACGCCAATAGAGCAGGCCCGCGACGATCGCGGCCGAACCGATGCCGATCGCGGCGCCCATGCCGATCTGCTTGGCATCGGGCTTCCAGCGCTTCTTGGCCTCGACGATGTCCTTCACCGCCTGGAGCGCCTCGCTGCCCTCGTCGTGATGATCGTGCGGCGCCTCCTCGATCGGATAAGGCGGCTTTGCTTCCTGCGGCTTGGGCGGGGTCTTAGTCATGATCTTCCCTTATTGGCGCTAGGCTGAACGCGAGGCTAATGCGGCGGTTGCACCCAAAGATGCAAGCGGCCACAAGCTCGGGCCATGAACCCGCTCTACGCCCAGCTCGGCACCACCATCTTCGAAGCAATGTCCGCTCGCGCACGTGAGACGGGGGCGATCAACCTGGGCCAGGGCTTTGCCGACGGCCGCGGGCCGGAAGCGGTTCTCGAAGCCGCGGCCAGGGCGGTGATCGAGAAGTCGAACCAATACCCGCCGATGATCGGCCTGCCCGAGCTGCGCGGCGCGGTGGCGGACCATTATGCGCGCCACCAGGGGCTCAACCTGGCGGCGGAGGAAGTGGTGGTAACCTCGGGCGCGACCGAGGCGCTGGCGGCGGCGATCTTCGCCTGCGTCTCGCCCGGCGACGAGGTGATCTGCTTCCAGCCGCTCTACGACGCCTATGTCCCACTGATCCGCCAGGCCGGCGGCGTGCCGAAGTTCGTGCGGCTGAGCCCGCCCGAATGGAAGATCGACAAGGCAGCGCTGGAAGCCGCCGTCTCCAGCAAGACGCGCGTGCTTATCCTCAACAACCCGCTCAACCCCGCCGCGACGATGTGCAGCGCCGACGAGCTGGCGATGCTGGCGGACTTCTGCGTGAGCCATGACCTGATCGCGATCTGCGACGAGGTCTGGGAGCATGTGACCTTCGACGGCGCGCGCCATCTGCCGCTGATCGGCTTCCCCGGCATGCGCGAGCGTACCGTGAAGATCGGTTCGGCCGGCAAGATCTTCGCGCTGACCGGCTTCAAGGTCGGCTGGATGTGCGCGGCGCCGGCGATAGCCCGCGTGCTTTCGAAAGCGCACCAGTTCCTCACCTTCACCACCCCGCCTAACCTGCAATGGGCGGTTGCCGAAGGCCTCGCCACCCAGGATGCCTGGGTGCAGGAAGCACGCCACCGCTTCCAGGCCGGACGCGACCGATTGCGCACCGGGCTGGAGGGCGCAGGCTTCGCCGTGTTGCCGAGCGCCGCGACCTATTTCCTGTCGATCGATCTCACCGCCTCGGGCATCGCGCTCGACGATGTCAGCTTCGCCAACAAGCTGATCGACGAGGCCGGCGTCGCCTCGATCCCGGTCTCGGCTTTCTATGCCGAGGATGCCGTCACCAACGTGCTGCGCTTCTGTTTCGTCAAGGAAGACGCGACGCTCGACGCGGCCATCGCCCGAATCGCCGAGGCACGCGACCGGCTGGCCTGACGACTCGGCGCACCTTCGTTTCATCGGCGGAAGCACCCGCTTCACCGTGACGCGCGCAACTCGCCGCGTTTCCGGCACGTTCGCCGGGCCGCGGGACAAGTGGAGTTGTATCATGCGTAACATGAAGTTCCTGATGCGCGGCGCTGCGGTTGCCGCGATCCTGATCGCGACGCCGTCGCTGGCCCAGAGCCGGATCGACCGCGCGCGCACCGCCGTTGCCGAAGCGACGGCCAAGGTGGAAGCCGCCCAGACCGCCGGCGCCGACAAATATGCCCCGGACGCCTATGCGCGCGCCGAAGAATCGCTGCGCACCGCCAAGGACCAGCTGGCACGCGACCACCGCGATTCGACGATCAACGAGGCACGCCGCGCTTCGGGTCTCGCCGATGCGGCGCTGGCCGAATCCGAACGCAACAAGGGCGCGCAGATCGCCGCCGAGCAGGACGCGCGCCGCGATGCACAGGCCGCAGCCGCCAATGCCTCGGCCGATGCCGCCGCGGAAGCCAGCCAGCGCGCAGCCGCGCAGGATGCGGCACTGACCGCGCAGAGTGACGCGGCTGCGGCGAACGCGCGCGCCGAAGCGGCAGCGGTAGCCGCCCAGTCGGCTGCGGCGGATGCGGCAGCGGCGCGTGCCGCGGCGGCCCAGCCGGTAGCGACCACGATCGAGACCACGACCACCCAGCCGGCGCGCACCTATTCCTCGTCGCGCACGACGACGCGCAAGGTCGTGAAGAAGCCGGTCCGCAAGACGACCACCACCGTCACCCGTCCGGCAGCTTCGACGACCACTACGACGACGGTGAAGACCGAGCCGCGCTAAGCGCGTCCGGCGGATACCAAGGGGGACAGGGTCAGATCCTGTCCAGCACCCCACGCTCGGTGATGTAACCCGTCACCAGGCGTGCGGGAGTTACATCGAATGCTGGATTGGCGGCGGGGGAATCGGTTACCCGGACAGTGCCGATTTCCCCGTTTGCCAGCGGCCCGCTGAGCCGGGTCAGCTCCTCGGCGCTGCGCTCCTCGATCGGAATGTCGGCGCCGCTTTCGGTATTCGGGTCGAAGGTCGTGTAGGGCAGCGCAACATAGAACGGCACGTCATTGTCGTGTGCCGCAAGCGCCTTCAGATAGGTGCCGATCTTGTTGCAGACATCGCCGTTGCGGGTGACACGGTCGGTGCCGACCACCACCGCATCCACCTGCCCCTTCATCATCAGCAGCCCGCCGGCATTGTCGGCGATCACCGTGTGCGGCACGCCGTGGTTGCGCAGCTCGAACGCCGTGAGCAGCGCGCCCTGGTTGCGCGGTCGGGTCTCGTCGACCCATACATGCACCGGGATTCCTGCATCATGCGCGAGATAGATCGGCGCGGTGGCCGTGCCATAGTCGACCGTCGCCAGCCAGCCGGCATTGCAATGGGTCAGGATGTTGAGCGGGCGATCCGGGTTCTTCGCGTGCAGCTGCTTGAACAGCGCAAGCCCATGCTCGCCGATCGAGCGGCAAAGTTCGGCATCCTCATCGCAGATTTCATCCGCCCGCTTGAAGGCTGCCTCGGCGCGTTCGCCTTCGGGCAGATCGGCCACCGCCGCGCGCACCGCGTCAAGCGCCCAGCGCAGGTTGATCGCGGTGGGGCGGGTCTCGAACAGCTTGTCATAGGCAGCGGCCAGGCTCGCATCGCCCGGATCGACCGCCAACGCCATCGCATAGCCGTAGGCGGCCGTCGCACCGATCATCGGCGCGCCGCGTGTCCACATTTCGCGGATCGCCACCGCAGCGGCATCGACGTCGCGCAGCTCGACCCATTTGATGTCCCAGGGCAGCTTGCGCTGGTCGAGGATCACCGCGCCCTTGCCGTCTTCGGTGCGACGGATCGAGCGGGTCGGACGGCCTTCGAGGATCATGGGAGCACTTCCGCGAGAGAATGGACATCGGCCGCGCCACCGGCGCGATCGATCAGCAATGCCTGGAGCCCCGCCTCATGCGCGGCATCGACCTCCGCCACCATATCGGAGACGAACAGCAGTTCGGACGGCGCGAGATCGAGGGCATCGACGATCTTCGTATAGGAATCGCTGTCGCGCTTGGGGCCGGTGGTGGTGTCGAAATAGCCGCTCAGGAATGGTGTCAGGTCCCCGGCGATCGAGTGCCCGAAGATCAGCTTCTGCGCCGCGATCGAGCCCGAGGAATAGATGTTCACCTTGATCCCCGCCTCGGTCCAGCGGCGCAGCGCCTCGGGCGTGTCGGGATAGACATGGCCCTTGAGCTCGCCATCGGCATAGCCCTGCGCCCAGATCAGGCCCTGGAGCGTCTTGAGCGGCGTTTCCTTGCGGTCCTCGTCGATCCACTGCAGCAGGGTCGCGACCGGATCGTCCCCCGGCACCTGCGCCAGGATCGGTGCGGCGACTTCGGGGTTCGCTTCAACAAATGCCGCCAAATGCTTGCGCGCATAGGGGAAAAGCTCGGCGGCAACGAAGCTGATGCTGCTCGTCGTGCCTTCGATGTCGAGGAGAATGGCTTTGGGTTTCATGATACTCTCGTCATCCCCGCGAAAGCCGGGATCTCAGGCGAAGGCGCATATGGCACGAGATCCCGGCTTTCGCCGGGATGACGGTTATGCCTCGGCCGGCTCGTGCCGTGGAAAGCGGTCCGCGATCGCGTCGCCGGTGAAGTTGGCGATCCAGCCATCGGCATTGGTGAACAGGCGGATCGCGGTAAACCGAGGCGAAGGCCCCATGTCGAACCAGTGGCGCGTGCCGGCCGGAACCGAGATCAGGTCTCCCTCCTCGCACAGCACGGCGTAGATCCTCTCGCCCTCGCGCAGGGTGAACAACCCCTCGCCTTCCACGAAGAAGCGGACCTCATCCTCCGAATGGCGATGCTCGGAGAGGAACTTGGTGCGCAGGTTCGCCTTTTCGGGGTGATCGGGAACCATGCGGATCACGTCGACCGACTGATAGCCATTCTCTGCCTTGAGCCGCTCGACCTCGGGCGCGAAAGCCTCGAGCACCTCGTCCTGCCCGGCATCGGCGGCGAGCGGGCGCGAGGGCCATTGCTCGAAGCGCACCCCGATCGGGGCGAGTGCGGCGGCGATGGCAACGGCGTCGCGGGTATCGGTCAGCGGGGCGCCGCCCGCTTCGTCGAAGATGCGGAGATGGGTCATCGTTTCCATGCCCTTTCGGCCAGTTCGGCGGCGATCAGCCATTCGGTGCCTTCCAGCACGCGCTCGGCTTCGGCCAGGTCCTTGCCCCAGGCATAGAGCCCATGGCTGCGGATAAGATAGGCAGGCGCGGCGTTCGGCGCCAGCAAGGCGGGACGGATCGCTTCCTCGATCACCGCCATGTCCTGGCTGTTGTCGACGATCGGCAGGCGGACCTCGGCCTCATGCGTGGTGTTGCCCGGGAAGACCTTGAGCATCTCGTGCCCGGCGAACACCCATTCGCTGGCGTCGGCGGCGGCCCGGCTCATGCCCACGGCCTCGGGCGAATGGCCGTGCAGCACGGCGCCGACATGGGGGAACAGCCGGTAGATCGCCAAATGCAGGTCGGTCTCGGCCGAGGGCTTGCCCGGGGTGAGCGGGGTGCCGTCCAGATCGACGCGCATCACGCCCTCGGGCGTCAGTCGCCCCTTGTGCCAGCCGGACACGGTGACGGCGATGCTGCCGTCGTCGAGCCGCACCGAGTAATTGCCGGCCGTGGCGGGCGCCCAGCCGCGCGCGTCGAGCCGGCGGCCGACCTCGACCAGGCCTGTCGCGGCATCTTCGAAGGACATCGTCATGGAATCGCGCTTAGCCGATCCAAGGCTACGCGCGCATTACAGAATTTATTTCGAGCCGCGTCGCCCGATCGGCTGGACGATCTCGCGCGCCGGGCCGGTGACGAAGGTCGCGGGCTGCGGGCGCGGCGCGGGCCCCGACATCGTCACCATGTTGAACGCCTCGCCGCCCAGATTGCGGGCGTCGGCCATCAGCAGCGGGGTGGCGGGGCCGGAGCGCTCGGGCGTGATCACCGGCTCATCGGTGACCATCACGTCGCCGCCCAGCTCGGTCAGCGCGTAGAGCTGCTTGGCGAAGGCTGCGGGGAAGCGGATGCAGCCATGCGAGGCCGGATAGCCCGGCAGGCGGCCGGCATGGAGCGCGATCCCATCCCAGGTCAGCCGCTGCATGTAGGGCATCGGGGCGTTCGAATAGAGGTTCGAGCGGTGAAACACCTTCTTCTGCAGGATGGTGAAGGCGCCGGTCGGCGTCTCGTGCCCGTCCGATCCGGTCGAGACGGTGCTGGCGCCGACCAGCTTGCCGCCGCGATAGACATAGGCCCGCTGGTCCGGGATGCTGACCACGATCGAGACGGGATCCCAGTCATTGGTGCTCGCCTTGATCAGCTGCGGCTCCTCGTACCAGGCCCATTGCCCGTTGCGCAGCGTATCGGGGGCCAGCTGCATCGTGTCCGACGCGGCGACCTGCGCGGTAGCGGGAATGGCGGGAAGGATCGTGGCACTGGCCAGCAGCAGGACGGCAAGGGCGCCGGAACGCATCAAACAGCTCTCCGAATCCGGTGAGCCAGGACGGCTCAGGGCGATTCCTTAACGAAATTAACCTAATTTCGCTCCGCTGCCGAATCGCGGATATTTCACGCAGGCAAATCGCTGGCAATGTTCCGGATTTTCGCCCCGCTTCGGCGAACCGGGCATGCGTTGCGGCGAGCCGCGCAACTTGGGACAGATGTTAAGCGCCCCGCTTACCATCTGTCTGATATAGATTCCCCCAAGGGGTAAAGCAGCGGGTTCTTTGGATAGTGATGGATAGCCTCGATACGATTCAGACGCGTCGCGCCTTGCTGAAGGCTGCGATGGTGATGACCAGCGGTGCGGTGGTTTCGGCCTGCGCCTCGCGCACGATCAACACCGCGATGGCACCGGCGCCGGTGCCGGCCCCCTCCTCGGTCCCGCCCATCCCCAAGGCACCCGAACTGGCAACCGTCGCCAAGGTGCCGGGCGTGCCGAACGGCATCCGCCCCGAATTGTTCAAGAAGGCGGTCGCCGCGCTCAATCGCCATTCGATGCGCATCGCCTCGCATGACCGCATCGCGATCGCCGATTTCGCCACCTCGTCGAACAATCCGCGCTTCCATGTCGTCAACCTCGGCACCGGCCAGGTCGAGCGCTTCCTCGTCGCGCACGGCATCGGCTCGGATCCGAACCATAGCGGCATGCTCCAGCGCTTCTCGAACGAAGTGAATTCGGAAGCGACCTGCGAAGGCGCGTTCCTCACCGCCGATTATTATGTCGGCAAGCATGGCGACTCGCAGCGCCTGCTCGGCCTCGACCCGACCAACAACAACGCGCTCGATCGTGCGATCGTCGTCCACTCGGCCTGGTATGCCAATGCCGACATGATCGGCAAGCATGGCAAGCTCGGCCGCAGCCAGGGCTGCTTCGCGGTAGGCGAGAACGAGCTGGCCAAGCTGTTCGAGCGCCTTGGCCCGGGCCGGATGATCTACGCCGCCAAGGTTTGAGCGCCCATTGCCGGGACACTCCTGTCCCGTTGCAATGTAGGATTTCGCATGTTTCGCTGGAGCGGTCGGGACCCCGGTCCCGGCCGCTCCTTGCTTTGTAGGAAAGATAGGATCGCGCGCACGCAAGGATATTGCGAGATGCGCAGCCAATACGGGAACTATGTCAACTTAGGGCACCCGAGAACACGCTCCTGGCCTGTACTTTGTGTACTTTCACGAGTCGTCCCAACTCCGATGTTGGACGCCGGCACCGCCTAGTTCTTCGGCAGTCCCGGCCCCGGCCCTGTCCCGCATGGGAAGGGCGGCGCCCAGCATGGGTAGCCGAAGGTCAGCTTGGTCGCGTAGCGCGCGATCGGCCTTTGCGGCCAGCTGCCCGGCAGCACCACATCCGCCTTGCCGCTGCCCTTGGGCCAGGTCGCGACGCTGGCAGGCGTGACGCCGTACCAGAGCACATCCCCCTCGAACCGGCGCTTGAAGGCGATGGCCATCACCCGGTCGCCCATCGGCAGCTGGTGATAATCGGCCGGGCTGCGCTGCGCACCCTTCGCATCGACCACCGCCGAGCGGGCGAAATAGATGTCCTGCCAGGGCGCTTGCGGCGCGGCGAAAGCGATCGCCTTGGCCGGCTCCCGCGGCTCGGCCGGGCGCGGGACGATGCGGAAGCTGGCGAGCAGCACCAGCGCCACCACCACCGCGATCCCGCGCGCATCGCGCCAACGGACCAGCAGCCAGGTGAACAGCGCCGCCATCGGGAACAGCCATTTGAAGTAGTGCGCGTTGAAGAAGCGCCACATGCCGCTGGGAACCAGATCGACATAGGCGAGCATCATCGTCGTGTAGATCAGGGCGACCAGCACCATGCAGAGCGTCAGCCAGCGCGTCGGCCCCTGGAGGCGCATCACGCCGAGGATCAGGCCCGCCGTGCCGGTGAGCAGCCAGGGCAGCTCGCGCAGCAGCCCGGTCTCGCCGGGGAACCAGGGCGAGGGATCGACGAGCAGGATGCTCGCCTTCCAGCCGAGATCGGCAAAGGCGAAGCCGTAATCGCCTGACAGGATCGTATACTCAGTGAGGCGCGGGCCATAGATGGCGAGATAGAGTAGCAGATAGGGCAGCAGCGCCGCCCCCGCCCCGCCCAGCCCCTTCGCCAGATCGCCCCAGCGCTTCTCGATCAGCACCGGCCGCCACAGCGCGAAGCCGCCGATCACCGCGCTGACCACCACATCGGCCGGGCGGACCAGCGCGATCGCCATCAACAGCGCGCCGAGCAGCCAGGCCCGGCGGCGCTCGCCGAACATCATGTCGGCAGCCTCGGCGAAGGCCAGCCAGATGAAGGCGGCCGACATCGTCGTCGTCCAGGGCTCGAGCCAGAATTTGGAGATGCGCAGGTCGCCGATCGTCGCGGCGAGGAACAGCAGGCCCGCCGCAAGGCTCCCCACCCCGAAGCGCGCGCAGACGCGGTGGAAGCCGATAAAGGCGCCCGCGTAGCAAAGCAGGTTGATCGGCACGAACGGCGTCGGCGCCCAGGCGAAGGGCGCGCCGGCAAGCGGGTAGAGCAAGGGGTACCAATGCTGGTCCGGGCTCAGGTCGAAATGCAGGAACGCCCTTGCCGATTTCAGATATTGCATCTGATCGTGCCAGCCGCGCCACCACGGCCCCGCCGGCGCGAAGAACTTCAGGTTGATCTTGAAGACCGTATAAGCGGCGAAGACCACCATGACCGCGCGCACCGGATGCGCATCGAACTGGCGACGGATCCAGTGGAGCATCGCCTGCGGGTAGAGCCTGAGCGGGACTGGCACAAGCGGAGCCGAGCGACTAGGGGATGCAACAGATCGAAACATGTCGCTGCAAGACGGAGACGATGGCCCAGTCCCACCCTTTTTATTCGATCCACCGCCAGGGAATGATCCGCGCGGGCGTGTGCACCCCGATTACCACGGTGGCCGACCCCATTGCCAATGCCGAGGCGGCGATCGCGCTGGCGCGGCAGGGCGACGCAATGGGCGCGGACCTGCTCGTCTTTCCCGAGCTCAACATCACTTCCTACGCGATCGACGATCTGCACCTGCAGGACGTGATCTGCGACGCGACCGAAGCGGGTGTCGCCGCGATCGTGACAGCCAGCACCGAGCTGAAGCCGGTGCTGCTGGTCGGCGCGGCGCTGCGGCGGAGCGGACGGCTGTACAATTGCGCGGTGGTGATCGCGCGCGGGCGCATCCTGGGCGTGGTGCCCAAGAGCTACCTGCCCAATTACCGCGAATATTATGAGAAGCGCTGGTTCGCGCTCGGCGCCGGGCTCGCCGGGCTGGAGATCGACGTTGCGGGACAGACCGTGCCCTTCGGCACCGACCTGATCTTCGCCGCCGAGGAACTGCCCGACTTCGTCTTCCATGCCGAGATCTGCGAGGATTACTGGGCGCCGCTGCCTCCCTCTACCGAGGGGGCGCTGGCCGGTGCGCTGGTGCTGTGCAACCTTTCCGCCTCGAACATCACCGTCGGCAAGGCCCGCGAACGGGCGCTGCTCTGCGCCGCGCAATCGGCACGCGCGGTGGCGGCCTATGTCTATTCCGCCTCGGGGCCCGGCGAGAGCACGACCGACCTTGCCTGGGACGGCCAGGGCATGATCCACGAACTGGGTGAGCAGATCGCCAGCACCGAGCGCTTCGAGCTGACCACCGAAGTCGTCTGCGCGGACATCGATCTGGAGCGCATCCGGCTCGAGCGGATGCGGATGGGCACGTTCAACGACTGCGCCGCCGCCAATGGCGATCCCGAGACGCGCTTCCGGCGCATCGTCTTCCAGCACCGGCCCGATTATGCCGACAAGGGCCTGCTGCGGAAGCTGCGCCGCTTTCCGTTCGTGCCCAACACCCCGTCGAAGCTCGAAGAGGATTGCTACGAGGCGTTCAATATCCAGGTGGAGGGCCTGCGCAAGCGGCTGGAATCCACCGGCGCGAAGCATATCGTCATCGGCGTCTCGGGCGGGCTCGACTCCACCCATGCGCTGATCGTCGCTGCCAGGGCGATGGACCGGCTCGGCCGTCCGCGCACCGACATCCTTGGCTTCACCATGCCGGGCTTTGCGACCAGCGACGGCACCAAGTCGAACGCCTGGGCGCTGATGAACGCATTGGGCGTGACCGGTGCCGAGATCGACATCCGCCCGGCGGCGAAGACGATGCTCGAGGGGATCGGGCATCCCTATGCCAATGGCGAGCCGGTCTATGACGTGACCTTCGAGAACGTCCAGGCGGGCCTGCGCACCGACTATCTCTTCCGCCTTGCCAACCAGCGTCAGGGCTTCGTGCTGGGCACCGGGGATCTCAGCGAACTGGCGCTCGGCTGGTGCACCTATGGCGTCGGCGATCAGATGAGCCATTACGGCGTGAACGCCGGCGTACCCAAGACGCTGATCCAGTATCTGATCCGGTGGACCGTGCAGACCGACCAGTTCACCGGCGAAGCGGCGGACGTGCTGACCGCCATCCTCGACACCGAGATCTCGCCCGAGCTCGTGCCCGCCGATGCCGACGGCAGGATGCAGAGCACGCAGGACCGGATCGGGCCGTACGAGCTGCACGACTTCTTCCTCCACTACACGATCCGCTTCGGGCTGAAGCCCAGCAAGATCGCCTTCCTCGCCTGGCATGCCTGGCAGGACGCCAACGCGGGACAATGGCCGATCGGCTTCCCCGAGGATGCGCGCAACCGCTATGATCTGGAGACGATCGCAAGGTGGCTGCGGGAATTCCTGTTCCGCTTCTTCCAGACCAGCCAGTTCAAGCGCTCCGCCCTGCCCAATGGACCCAAGGTCTCGGCCGGTGGTGCGCTGAGCCCGCGCGGCGACTGGCGCGCACCGTCGGACAGCGTGGCGCGGGCGTGGCAGGCCGAGCTGAAGGCGAACCTGCCCTAAACGGTGCGATCGGCGCTCGACGCCCTGCCCGGTGCCGCTAAGCTCGATCTCCTGCGTCAGTCGGGAGGATCGCTTTGCACGGAAACTGGGCCGAGGCGCTGGGCGTCCCGTCATTCGAGACGCGGTGGTTCCTGCCGCGCTACCAGCCCATCCGCAGCGGCGACTGGGAAATCCAGATCGGCCGGAACATCCTGGCGCAGGGCTATTGGGGCCCGACCAGCTTCATGGCGGAAGTGCCGGTGCTGCTTCGCGCCGGCGAGACCTGGATGTCGATCACGCCGCTGGAGATCGAGAGCCAGACGATCGGGCTGGCGCTGGCCCACGGGCATGTCGTGATCATGGGCCTCGGCATGGGCTGGGCCGCTGGTGCGGCGGCGCTGCACGAGAAGGTGACGCAGGTGACCGTGATCGAGCGCGACCCGGAGGTGCTGGCGCTGCACCGCGAACTGGACCTCTTCGGCCAGCTGCCTGACGCCGCCCGCGCCAAGCTGCGCGTCCTTCAAGGGGACGCGCTGGAATGGCGGGCAGATACGCCGGTCGATCTGCTGATGCCCGATATCTGGCTGCCACTGATCAGTGACGGGCGCGTGGAAGAGGTGCGCCGCATGCAGGCCAATGTCCAGGCCGGCGCGATCTATTTCTGGGGACAGGAACTGGAGATCGCCCGCCACGCCCGTGCCGCCGGCCTGGCGCTCGACGCGGCGGGGATCATGGCGACGATCGCACGCGTGGGCCTGCCATTGATCGGGCCCGGCTATCCCGGTCATGCCGCCATTGTCGATGCCGTGGCCCGGCGCTGGATGCGCGAACGCTGGCTGCCGACTACGACCATCTGAGTGATAGCGTTACCACAGCTTGACGGATATAAGCTCGCCGACAACGCTGACAAAAAGTCGGGAGAGGGAATCATGAAGATGCGCCGCCATGCCGTTGCAGGTTCGTTGATCGCGCTGGGCATCGCCCTGGCCGCTGCGGCACCCGCCGCCGCGCAGGACCAGCCCCGGCCCTGGCTCGACGCCAAGCGCGCGCCCGACGAGCGGGTGAAGGCAGTGCTCGCCCAGATGACCGAGGACGAGAAGCTCACCCTGGTCTTCGGCTATTTCGGCACCGATTTCGCGCCCAAGAACGGCTACAAGGCGCCTGCCGAGGCGCGGCCGGGCTCGGCCGGCTATATCCCGGGCATCCCGCGGCTGGGCATCCCGCCCCAGTGGCAGACCGATGCCGGCGTCGGCGTCGCCACCCAGGGCGGCGCGGCGAAGAAGCGCGGACGCACTGCCCTGCCCTCGGGCCTGGCCACGACCGCGAGCTGGGACGTCGACCTGGCCCATGCCGGCGGCGCGATGATCGGTGCGGAGGCGCGCGCGTCGGGCTTCAACGTGATGCTCGCCGGCGGCGTCAACCTGATGCGCGAGCCGCGCAACGGGCGGAACTTCGAATATGGCGGCGAGGATCCGCTGCTTGCGGGCACGATGGTCGGCGCGCAGATCGCCGGCATCCAGTCGAACCATATCGTCTCGACCGTAAAGCATTATGCGATCAACGATCAGGAAACCGATCGCGATACCGGCAACTCGATCATCGACCAGGTAGCGGCGCGGACCAGCGACCTGCTCGCCTTCCAGTTCGCGATCGAGAAGGGCGATCCCGGCTCGGTGATGTGCTCGTACAACCGGGTGAACGGCACCCATGCCTGCGAGAATCCGTGGCTGCTGAATGACGTGCTCCGCCGCGACTGGGGCTACAAGGGCTATGTGATGTCGGACTGGGGCGCGACCCATTCGACCGCGCCGGCCGCCAATGCCGGGCTCGACCAGGACTCCGGCTTCCCGTTCGACAAGGAGCCCTATTTCGGCGCGCCGCTAAAGGCCGCGGTGGCCAAGGGCGAAGTCCCGGCCGCACGGCTCGACGCGATGGCCGGCGCGATCCTGCACGCGATCTTCGCCAACGGGCTGGTCGACCAGCCGGTGACCGACGCGCCGATGGACCTGGCGCCGGCGATGCTCGCCGATCACGGAGAAGTGACCCGCAAGGATGCCGAGGGCGGCGCGGTGCTGCTCCAGAACAAGGGCGCGATCCTGCCGCTCTCGCCGGCGACGCGGAAGATCGTCGTGATCGGCGGACGCGCCGACAAGGGCGTGCTGGCCGGCAGCGGCTCCTCGCTGGTCTATCCAGTGGCGGGCAATGCGGTGCCCGGGCTCAAGCCGACCAGCTGGCCGGGGCCGGTAATGTATTATCCCGACGCGCCGCTCGCCGCGATCAAGGCACAGGCGCCCAATGCCGAAGTGGTGTTCGCCGATGGCGGCAATGTCGGCAGCGCGGCGAAGCTGGCCAAGGGCGCGGACGTGGCGATCGTCTTCGCGACGCAATGGGCGGGCGAGGCGTTCGACGTATCGCTTACGCTCGAGGACGATCAGGACAAGCTTATCGCAGCGGTAGCCAAGGCCAATCCGCGCACCGTGGTGGTGCTCGAGACCGGCGGGCCGGTGCTGACGCCGTGGCGTGGCCAGGTCGCCGGCATCCTCGCCGCCTGGTATCCGGGCACCCAGGGCGGCGGCGCGATCGCCCACCTGCTGTTCGGCAAGGTCAATCCCTCGGGTCATCTGCCCGCCACCTTCCCCGCCAGCATCGACCAGCTGCCCAAGCCGTCGACCCCGAACAAGGGCGACACGACCTACAGCGAAGGCGCGACGGTCGGCTACAAATGGTATGACGCCAAGGGGCTGACTCCGGCTTTCCCGTTCGGCCACGGGCTCAGCTATACCGAGTTCGGCTATTCGGGGCTGAGTGCGCGTGCCGATGACGGCAGCATTTCCGCCAGCTTCACCGTGCGCAACACCGGCAAGGTGAAGGGCAAGGCGGTGCCGCAGCTCTATGTTGCCGGCGCGGGCTGGGAAGCGCCGAAGCGTCTGGGCGCGTTCGACAAGGTCGAGCTGGCGCCGGGTGAAGCGAAGAAGATCTCGCTCAAGGTCGATCCGCGCCTGCTCGCAACCTGGGACGCGGCGAGCAGCAGCTGGAAGATCGCGGGTGGCAGCTACAAGGTGCTGCTCGGCACCTCGGCGAAGGACATCGTCGCGACGGTGCCGGTGACGCTGACCCCGCGGACGATCGCAGTGGGCTGGCGGCCCTGATCTCTCCCTCGTGCAGCCCCCCCCACCCGGGGGGGGGGGGTTTGGG
>NZ_JASATQ010000037.1:0-49816 GCF_038440415.1 Sphingomonas sp. OTU376
CCCCCCCCCCCCCCCCCCCCCCCCCCCCCCCCCCCCCCCCCCCCGGCGGAACTGCAAATTCCGGCCGCACGCCGGATTGCCTCAGACCAGCATCTCCCCCGCCGCCGGATGGCCCAGGAACGCGCTCGGGCTCGCCGTTGCGCCATAGGCCCCTGACGCGAACACCGCGATCATGTCCCCCACTTCGGCGCGCGGCAGCGCCACGCGGTCCGCCAGCCGGTCGAGCGGGGTGCAGAGCGGCCCCACCACCGTCACCACTTCCTCCGCCGGGTCCTGCATCCGTTGCGCCACCGCGATCGGGTAGTTGCGCCTTACCACCGTGCCGAAATTGCCGGTCGCGGCGAGATGGTGGTTGAGCCCGCCCTCGACGACCAGGAACGTCTCGCCCTGGCTCTCCTTCCGGTCGACCACGCGGGCGAGGTACACGCCCGCCTCACCGACCAGCCAGCGGCCGAGCTCGATCGCATATTCGCTGTCGAGCCGCCCGACCGCACCCGCCAGCGCCGCGCCGATCGCGCCGACGTCCACCGGCGTGTCGCCCGGAAAATAGGGGATGCCGAAGCCGCCGCCGAGATTGACCAGGGGCGGCACCGCGCCGATCTCGTCGGCCAGCCGCGCGGCAAGGTCGATCGTCGCCGCCTGGGTCGCGATGATCGCTTCGGTGTCGAGCGACTGCGATCCGGCGAAGATGTGCAGCCCGCGCCACTCCGCGCCCTCTCCGCGCAGCTGCCGCACCAGTTCGGGCACGTGCGCGCTTTCGATTCCAAAGGGGGATGCCCGCCCGCCCATCTTCATCCCCGAGCCGCGCAGTTCGAAATCGGGGTTCACCCGCACCGCCAGTCGCGGCGTCACGCCCAGCGCCTTGCCGATCCCCAGGGCACGCTGCCCCTCGGCGATCGACTCCAGGTTGACCGTCACCCCGGCGCGGATCGCCGCTTCCAGCTCCGCATCGCGCTTGCCCGGCCCGGCAAAGCTGATGAGGCTCGCCGCCATGACGTCGAGCGCCCGCCCCATCTCGCCCGCAGAGGCCACGTCCATCCCGTCGACCAGCGGCGCGATCCGCTCGAGCAGCGCCGGGAACGGGTTGGCCTTGATCGCATAATGCACGCCCACCTTCGCGGGCAGCGCCGCCCGCAACAGCGCGATCCGGGCCTCGATTACCGCGAAGTCATAGACATAGGCAGGAGTGGACACATCCAGCCACGGAAGCTGGCGCAGCTCCGCGAATTCGGGCGGGATCGGGCCGAAAGGTTTGGCTGTGATGGTCATACCCTTCCCCTACACGCCTTCGTCATCCCCGCGAAGGCGGGGATCCATTCTGGCTACCCGAATGAGTCTCATTACACTCAGCGGCAATAGATCCCCGCCTCCGCGGGGATGACGGCTGAAGCGTGTAAGGAATGGAGCGCTACCCCAAACTCGCCCGCAGCGCCGTCCGGTCCAGCTTGCCGTTGGCGTTTCTGGGCAGTTCCATACGCCAATCGAAGCGCGCGGGCTGCATGAAGCTCGGCAGGTCGCGCCGAAGCCGGGTGCGCAGCGCCTCTTCCGCGCTGCCGTCGCCGCGTGCGATCACCACGATCGCCTGGCCCAGCCGTTCGTCCGCCACGCCGAACGCCGCCGCCTCCCCGGTCTCCCCGCCGGAGAGCACGGCTTCCTCGATCTCGGTCGGGCTGATCCGGTTGCCGGCGGACTTGATCATCTCGTCATCGCGCCCGACGAAGCGCAGCAGTCCGTCGGCGCCCAGGCGCACCGTGTCGCCGGACCAAACGGCCATGCCGCCACTTTCGGCGTATGAAGGGGCTGGTCTGAAGCGCTGGGCGGTGCGTTCCGGGTCCTGCCAATAGCCCTGGGCGACCAGCGGGCCGGCATGAACCAGCTCGCCCTGCTCGGCCGGCGCCCCGTCCGGTCCCACCACCAGCACCTCGGCGAACGGGATCGCCTTGCCGATCGCGTCCGGATGGCTGTCCACCAGCGCGGGATCGAGATAGGTCGATCGGAACGCCTCGGTCAGCCCGTACATCGGATAGAGGTCGGCCTGGGGGAAACGCGTCCGCAGGTCGCGGATCATCCTGGGGGTAAGCGCACCACCCGAATTGGTTAGGCGCTTGAGTTTAGACGCAGTCTCAACCGGCCACTCGGCTTCGAGCAGCTGCACCCAGAGCGGCGGCACGCCGGCGAGCGTGGTGATGTCGAACCGCTCGACCGCCTTTATGACGTCGCGTGCGGTCAGGTAGTCGAGCGGTACGATGCGGGCGCCCGCCGCCCAGGTCGACAGCAACTGGTTCTGTCCGTAATCGAAACTTAGCGGCAGCACGCCGAGAACCCGGTCGTCGGGCGCGATCTCAAGATAATGCGCTACGCTGATGGCACCCAACCATAAATTGGCGTGGCTCAGCATCACGCCCTTGGGCTTTCCGGTCGATCCCGAGGTGTAGAGGATCGCCGCAAGGGCGCCGGTGTCAACATCCGAGGCTGGAAGCGTCCGGTTCGAGGTGAGCGAAGTGTCTTCGACAACCCGGCACTGGTCGCCAACATCGCCCACTTCGAGTGCCTGGAGGCGTACAGTCTGGCTGACCAGCGCCCGCGCCCCCGAATCGGCCAGGATATGCGCCACCTGGGCGCGCTTGAGCACCGGGTTGACCGGCACGTGCACCAGCCCCGCCCTCACCGCCGCCAGCGGCATCAGGCAGGCGGCCCGCGTCTTGGGCAGCCAGGTCGCCACCCGGTCGCCGGGCTCCAGCCCCAAATCGCGCAGGGCCGCGGCCATCTGCCCGACGGCCGCCTCCAGCTCGGCGTAAGTCATTGTCCCGGCTTTGTCTTCCAGGGCAATTGCATCGGGTTTGCCCCGCGATGGCAGGGTGTCGAGCGGCCGGGGAAGCGAGTCGAGGGCGATCACCTATCCACCCTTATACTTGGCAGCGCCCGCGCCAAGCCTTACGGGGGCGAAAAACCGGTCAGGGGAAGATCATTGCAGCCCGATGGGTCGCTCCAAGTCGAAGACACCGTCCGCGCAGTCCTGCGCGACGTACTGGGCCTAAGTGCCGACAGGGTCGCGGAATTCCGTGCGGACACGCCGTTGTTCGGCGCGCTGCCCGAACTCGACTCGCTCGCGGTGGCGGGCGTGCTCACCGAGCTGGAGGACCGGCTCGGCATCCTGATCGAGGATGACGAGGTCGATGGCGAGATGCTCGAGAGCTTCGGCGCCCTAACCCGCTTCGCCTCGGCCAAGGCGCTCGGATGATCGATCGCTACGACTGGGCCGGGGGACAGGAGGCGATGCTTCGCTTCGGTCCGTCGAGCGGCCCGGTCGTGGTCGCGGCGCTGCCGCTGTTCGAGGAAGCCAACCGTACCCGCACCTTCACGGTCACGCTCCTCCGCCTGCTCGCCGAGCGCGGGGTGGCGGGCGCGCTGCCGGACATGCCGGGCCAGGGCGAGAGCCTGATGGCACTGGAAACGCTTGGTTTTCTGCGGATCCAGGAAGCCTTTGGCGGCGTGGTCGATCATATCCTGGACGAGGGCCGCGCGGCCTATGCGCTCGGCGTCCGCAGCGGCGCGCTGCTCGATGCCCATGCCCTTGCCTCGGGTCGCTGGCACCTGGCGCCGCAGGACGGCAGCGACCTCCTGCGCGAGCTCAAGCGCGTCCATGGCAGCCCTTTGCCCGCGTCCGCCGCCCGGGTCGAGATCGCCGGTAATCTGATCTCCGCCGACCTGCTGGCGGAGCTCGAGGGCAAGCAGCCCTTCGCCGAATCGGTCACGCCGCGCCGCGTGGTACGGCTCGAGAGCGATCCCCGGCCCGCCGACCACAAGGTGCCCGGCGCACCGCTCTGGCGCCGCAGCGAGCCGGACAACGACCCCGCACTCGCCGCGCTGCTTGCCGACGATATCGCCGCCTGGGTGCGCGCATGCGAAGGCTGATCTCCTTCCCCTGCGCCGGCGAAACCCTCGCCGCCACGCTCGACGAGGCCCCGGGCAAAACCGGGCTGCTGATCGTCTCGGGCGGCAACGAAATTCGGATCGGCGCGCATCGCGGCATGGCGCTGCTCGCTGCCCGTGTCGCCCAGGCAGGCCATCCGGTGCTCCGCTTCGATCGCCGCGGCATCGGCGATTCGACCGGCGAGAATGGCGGCTATGAAAGCAACGCGGAGGACATCGCCACCGCCGCCCACGCCCTGCGCACGGCAGGCGCCGAGCGCATCCTGGCATTCGGCAATTGCGACGCCGCCACCGCCCTCGCCTTCTTCCATGCGGGTGCAGGCATCGACGCGCTGCTGCTCGCCAATCCCTGGGCGATCGAGCCGACCGACGCGCTGCCGCCCGCCGCCGCAATCCGCTCGCACTATGCCGCCAAGCTGCGCGATCCGAGGGAATGGCTGCGCCTGCTGCGCGGTGGTGTGAACATTGCCAAGCTACTCAAGGGCTTGCGCAAGGCCTCGCAGAAGCCATCCGAAGCGCCGGCCGGGCTGACCGCGCGCCTCGCCGCGGCGCTGGGCACGGCCCAGGTGCCGGTGACTATCCTGCTCGCAAAGGGCGACAACACCGCCATCGCCTTTGCCGACGCCTTCAAGGGCGCCGCTTACGAGGCCACCCGCGCGCGGACAAAGGTGGAGACACTCGACAGCGACAGCCACAGCTTCGCCAGCGCCGCCGACAAGGCCTGGCTGCTCCAGCGCGTGCTGGAGCGCCTCGCCTAACTTACTCCGCCGCGTGCTGGACGACGGTCTCGAAGTCCGCCTCGGCCAGGAAGCGCTCGGCGTCGAGCGCGGCCATGCAACCCGTGCCGGCAGCGGTGACCGCCTGGCGGTAATGCTTGTCCATCACGTCGCCGCAGGCGAACACGCCGGGCACGCTGGTCTTGGTCGTGCCGGTCTCGACCTTGATGTACCCGTCGTCGTCGAGCTCGATATGACCACGGAACAGCTCGGTCGCCGGGTGGTGGCCGATCGCGACGAAGCCGCCATCGACGTCGATCGTCGACAGCTCGCCGGTCTCCATGTCCTTCAGCTCGATCGCGACCAGTCCCTCGGGCTCGCCGCCACCGATGAAGCGCTCGACCTTCTTGTTCCACAGCACGTTGATCCGCTCATTGGCGAACAGGCGCTGCTGCAGGATTTTCTCGGCGCGGAACGAATCGCGGCGGTGGATCACGGTCACGTCATGGCTGTGGTTGGTGAGGTAAAGCGCCTCTTCCACCGCGGTGTTGCCGCCGCCGATCACCGCGACCTTCTTGCCGCGGAAGAAGAAGCCGTCGCAGGTCGCGCAGGCGCTTACGCCCTTGCCCTGGAGCAGCCGCTCCGAATCGAGGCCCAGCCACTTGGCCTGCGCGCCGGTGGCGATCACGAGGACGTCGCCCAGATAGATGGTGCCGCTGTCGCCGACCATGCGGAACGGGCGCTGCGTCACATCGACCTCGACGATCGTGTCCCACATCATCTGCGCGCCGACATGCTCGGCCTGGGCCTGCATCTCCTGCATCAGCCACGGGCCCTGGATCACGTCGCGGAATCCGGGATAATTCTCGACATCGGTGGTGGTCATCAGCTGGCCACCGGGCTGGATGCCCTGGACCACGATCGGCGCCATGCCCGCACGCGCGCCATAGATGGCGGCGGTGAGGCCGGCGGGGCCGGAACCGAGGATCAGCATGCGAGTCGAATGGGTGGCGGTCATCATGGCTTCCGAAATGGCTGAGCCCCGCATCTAGGGGCTGGGAAAGGCTTGAGGCAACATGGGTGGTGTCACACGGCCAGCAATGGCTGTGGACAACAGCTTTTGCTCGGGTAGCCCAAGCGTTGCTAGCCCGCCACCTCTATCGATCCGATCGCGATGGTCTCGCCCACGGCGGCTCCGGCAACCTCCACCCGACGAAAAACGACGCCGAGATCGGCCAGGTCCAGCCCCTGCGCCTCACGACGGATCACCTCGCCCACCGGCAGCTCGATCCGCGCCATGCCGTCGTCGCTGTGATGCCGCGCCGCCGAGATCTGGAAAGGCCCGATCGAGCCGAGCAGGCATTCGGGCAACGTGCGTCCCTCTCCGTCGAGATCGAGGTACAGGTCGTAATAATAGCCACCGAGCTGCCCGGCGCCACTGAGCGAGACCTGGTCGAGCACGATCGTCACTTCGTCAGGGACATAGGCAGCGTCGCGCGTCCGGCGCAACGGTTCGCGCTGGTAGAGGGCACTACCCAGCCAGATGCCGCGATAGGGCACCGGCGCAGGCGCGGCGGCGGCCGGCGGGGGCGCCATCGCCATGGGCGCAGCGTCGGCGGGAGGCGGCGGCACGGCGACCGGCGGCGGGGCCTCCACCGGCACCGCGGTTGGCGCCCCTCGCGCAGGCACCGGCGGACGCGGCACCCGCACCTCGCCCGATCGGATCGCCCCGCCGGCCGCGCCTTCGCGCGCCGGCAGCCTGAGATCGGGATAGCGATAGCCGAGCCCGGCCCCGTCGATCGCCACCGCACGGTCGAGCCCCATCCCATCGGCATAGTCGAAGCGGCCACCCCAATAGGCATCGCCCGCAGCGGGCATGGTCCGCCCCTCCCCGGCCGCCGACCAGCCGCTCCACAGCCGGTCGACATTGGCGTGGTGCACCCAGAAGATCATGTCCGAAGGCGAGAGCATGCTCGCCATCCGCCCGCCGACCAGGTTGTGGACCTTGTTGTGGAACGCCTCGACCTGCGCCTCGAAGCAGTCGGCACCGGCGGTACGCTGGAAGCCGATCAGTTCGGGTGCGAAGGCCGCAAAGCCCAGCGCCTGCCCCACTTCGCCGCCGATACGCGGCTCGAACAACGGGTTGGTCGCCGAATTGCCGCTGGTGAACTCCGCGGGCAGGCGCGGGTCGCTGAAATAGTCCCAATAGGGCACCCGCAAGGTCTGCGAGCCGGAGACCTCGCGCAGCGTCGCCTCGAACAGGTGGAGATAGCCACGATGCCAGGCGAGGAAATAGGGTTTGCCGTGCGGGCAGTGGTGCATGTGGACCAGCGGCCAGAAGCTCCAGCTCGCCGGATCGCTCTCGTCGCGATTGGCCTTCATCCGCCGCACGGCCTCCACCAGCCGCGGATAGTCGGGACCACGGCGGAATGCCGCCCAGGGCAGGCGCGGCTGCGTGGGTGCGTCCAGGGCAAAGGCAGGCGCGGCGATGCCCGCCGCAAGCAGCCCGATGATCTCCCGCCGGCTCAGCATCCCCCGATCCCCCGATCCCCCGATTCGCAGAGCCGCCATCATGCCCGCCGGCGCGCCAAAGGCGAGTCGGCGAAAGCCTCCCCGAAAGGGTGAGCCCACCGGCGCCCGTGCGGGGGTCGCGAAACCTGCGCGAATCAGCAAGAACATGGTGCCCGGACATCCCCCCGGCCGGGCTCACCCGCAGCGCCCTGCCCCTCCGCGCTGCGACGGGCGGGTGCGCCGGGTCCCCAGCACGACGCGCCCGCCCACGCGGCGCATCGCGACGGCGGACGCGGACAGTTCCACCTGGCGGGAATTCAACGGTGATCGGGGGTAATGATGGTAGCGGAGGAGGGACTTGAACCCCCGACACGCGGATTATGATTCCGCTGCTCTAACCAACTGAGCTACTCCGCCCCAAACAGGGTGTCGCCGAAGCGAGGGGGCCCAATAGGTCCGGCTTCGCCCGAGGTCAAGCGAACATATGCCGGGAATGTGCTTCCCAGGGCCCGCCACGATAATGCCAGCTCGCCAGGCCGGAGATTTCCACCTCGCGCGGCACGAAATCCCGCGCCAATGCGGCCATCACGGCCTTGGCCAGCACCGGCCGGACCTTGTTCTGGATCGTCACATGCGGGCGCCAGCGCCCGGCATCCTGCGGGGTCAGCAGCCCGGCAAAGGCATCGACCAGCCCCTCGCGAATCGCCACCAGCTCGGGCGCCTCGATCCGGTAGGCCACGCCCCCGCCCAGCGACATCAACCCGGTCACGCGCGCCCGCGGCGCGCGAACCCCGCGCGTCTCGACCGACAGCCGGTGCTTGAGCTCGTCCGCCACCGAGGGCGGCAGCTGGTGGAACAGCGTCAGGTGCGCGTCGAGCACGTTCCGCTCGGGCGGATAATGCTCGCGGCGCAAGGCGTTGAACCAGGCCTGGTCCTGCCGCCCGAACAGCGCCGTGACGATCAGCGGCGCCGCGCGTTCGGTCAAATCTCGACCTGGCTGCCCAGTTCAACCACGCGATTGGTCGGCAGGCGGAAGAACTCCATCGCGCTTTCGGCGTTGCGCAGCATCCAGGCGAACAGCTTCTCGCGCCAGATCATCATCCCCGGCCGGGCCGAGGGCAACAGCGTCTGGCGGGCGAGGAAGAAGCTGGTCTCCATCATCTTGAACTCGGCGCCACAGGCGTTGACCGACTTGAGCGCCGCCGGAACATCCGCCTCCTGCATGAAGCCATAGGCCAGGATCATGCGGTGGAAGCCCTGCCCCAGGTCCTCGAGCATCATGCGATTCTCGTCGGGGACATAGGGCACGTCCTTGATCTTCACCGTCAGCAGGATGACGCGGTCGTGCAGCACCTTGTTGTGCTTGAGGTTGTGCAGCAGCGCGTGCGGCACGCCCTCGGGCGTCGAGGTCATGAACACCGCGGTGCCCGGCACGCGGGTGGCGGTGGTTGCGGCTGACGTGATGAAGATCTTGATCGGCATCGCGCTCTCGCGCAGCCGGTTGATCATCAGCTGGCGGCCCTTCGACCAGGTGGTCAGCAGGGTGAACACCACGAAGCCGATGAACAGCGGGAACCAGCCGCCATCGGGAACCTTGGTCAGGTTCGCCGCGAAATAGGCCAGGTCGACGGTGAAGAACACCGCGAGCAGCGGGATCGCATAGCGCTTCTTCCACTTCCACAGGCCGAACAGCACCACCGCCAGCAGGCAGTTGTCGATCAGCATCGCGCCGGTAACCGCGATGCCATAGGCCGCCGTGAGGTTCGACGAGGTCTGGAAGGTCAGGACGAGCAGGATCACCATGATCATCAGCGCCCAGTTGATGAGCGGGATGTAGATCTGCCCGGCGGTCGAGGCGCTGGTATGCTCAATACGCAGGCGCGGCACGAAGCCGAGCTGGATTGCCTGCTGGGTCACCGAGAAGGCACCCGAGATCACCGCCTGCGAGGCGATGACGGCAGCCATCGTCGCCAGGATGACGAGCGGGAATTGCAGCACTTCCGGTGCCAGCTCATAGAACGGGCTGTGCAGCGCCGATGGGTCGCGCATCAGCAGCGCGCCCTGCCCCATGTAATTGAGGATCAGCGCCGGCAGCACGAACCACAGCCAGGAGATGCGGATCGGCTTGCGCCCGAAATGGCCCATGTCGGCATAGAGCGCCTCGGCGCCGGTAACCGCCAGCACGACCGAGCCGAGCGCGAGGAAGGCGCGGAACGGATCGGCGGCGAAGAACATCATCGCGTGATGCGGCAGCAGCGCGTTGAGGATCGTCGGCGTCTGCACCAGGCTCAGCGTGCCCAGCGTCGCGATCGTCAGGAAATAGAACAGCATGATCGGGCCGAAAAAGGCGCCGACCCGCGACGTGCCCGTCCGCTGGATCGAGAAGAGCAGCACCAGGATGACCACCGCGATCGGCAGCACCAGCTTGGCGAAGGCGGGCGCGGCGACCGACAGGCCCTCGACGGCCGACAGCACCGACACCGCCGGCGTGATCATCGAGTCGCCATAGAAGAGCGCGGTCGCGAACACGCCGAGCAGCACGATGCCCTGCGTCCAGCGCTTGGCATTGCCGCTGCTGCGCGAGATCAGCGCGAGCAGCGCCAGGCTGCCGCCCTCACCCTTGTTGTCCGCCCGCATGATGATCGTGACGTATTTCAGCGTCACCACGACCATCATCGACCAGAACATCAGGCTGATGACGCCCATGATGTGCAGCGTGTCGAGGTCGAGCTTGTGGTGCCCCGCGAAGGTTTCGCGGAAGGCGTAGAGCGGGCTGGTGCCGATATCGCCGAAGACGATACCGATCGCGCCGATCGCCAGCTTCCACGTGCCGTCGAGGCTGTGGCCATGCGCAGCATGCGCGTCGAAATGAGCCGGAGCCGACTCGTCGGCTCCTTCTTTCGGGATGTTCACGGGCGCGGGTGTCGCGTCGGAAAGGAAACGGACCTGGTCATGCGACCTGCGTTCTCGATCTTCTAATTGCGGGCGGGCCGTTAGCACGCGCAGCAAAGGCAATCAACGAATGTCGTTACGCAGGGCTCGACGCGCAAGGGGGCCGGCTGGTTCCCGTGCGAAAAGATAGGCCGGTCACCTGGGCGCGGGGGACGCACCCGCGAGTCGCACCAGCGCCTGGAGATCCTGTCCGCCCGGCAACTTCCCCGATGCGGAGAGCCGCCCTTCCCGGTCGTTCCAGCGCAGCTCGGTCCGGGTCCCCGCGCCCTTGCGATAGGCGTTGGTCACCCCGTCATCGTCGAAGAGGGTGAAGGCGCCGTCGCGGCCGGGATAGACTCGAATGCTCTCGAGCGGCTGGCGCGCCGCGGTGTTCGGCACCTGCACCCCCAGCGGCACGATCGATCCGGCGCGGACGAACAGCGGGATCCGATCGATCGGCGCCGCTGCGGTCACCCACTGGCCGCCGGCATGCTTCTCGTCGGTCCAATAGTCATACCAGTCGGTGCCGGCCGGCAGGTACACGCGGCGCGAGGTCACCCCCTGCTCGGTCACCGGCGCGACTAGGAAGGCCGGGCCGAACATATATTCGTCGCCCAGATTCGCGACATTGGGATCGTCCGGGAAGTCCATGAACAGCGCGCGCATGAACGGCGCACCGGTCTCATGCGTCCGGTATCCCAGCGAATAGAGATAGGGGATCAGCGCGTATCGCAGGCGCAGGAACTTCGCGAGCACTGGCTCGGCCGCCGCGCCATATTCCCAGATCGCCGTTGCCGGGCGCTGGCCGTGGATGCGCAGCGTTGGGGTGAAGACATTATATGCGAACCAGCGGGTGAACAGCTCGGGATAGTCCTTGTAGTCCGCCCCCATCGCCGTGGCGCCGGCGGGATCGAGCAGCACCGGGCGCTCGGCGGCCGGGCCGTTCGGCCACTGCCAGCCGCCGGTATCGCTGCTCCAATAGGCATGGCCGCTCGCCGTGAAGTTCAGCCCCGCCGGCACCTGGCGGCGCAGCGCTTCCCAGGTCGCCTGCACGTCCGACGACCAGAAGATCGCGCCGCTATGCTGGGTGCCGAGATAGGCGGCCCGGGCGAGGATCAGGTTGCGGAAATCCGGCCGGTCGCGCGCCGACCCCTCCGCCACGCTCGACGTGTGCACCAGCGGATAGAGGTTGTGATAGCGGTCACCCGATCCGATCGAATAGAAATTGCCGTCGGGCACCAGGTCGGGCTCGGTCTCGTCGAGCCAGAACCAGTCGAAGCCCTGGCTCGCGATATTGTCGCGGATCTTCTCCCAGAACCACGTACGCGCCTCCGGATTGGTACTGTCGAGCAGCGCCCCCGCCCGGTCCGCGCGCACCGGCAATCCGTCGACCGTGTTGCCGTCCTTGTCCTTCAGCAGCCAGCCCCTGGCGCTCAGCATGTTGAAATAGCGCGATTCCCGCTCGAAGCGCGGCCACACGCTGATGATGCTGTGCATGCCCGCATCATGAAGCTGCTTGTTCATCGCCACGGGGTCCGGGAAGAAGCTCCGGTCGATGTCGATCTGCCCCATCCGCGTCCAGTAGAACCAGTCGAGTACCATCACGTCGAGCGGATAGCCGCGGCTGCGATAGCCCTCGGCCACGCCCAGCAGCTCCTTCTGGCTCTCATAGCGCGCCTTGCTCTGGATCAGCCCGAACGCCGCCTTGGGCGGCAGCGGCGTGTCGCCGGTCAGCCGGGCATAGCCGGCATAGATCTCGTCGGTGGTCGCGCCGGTGATGACGAAGAAGGAAACCCGCTCGCCCACTTCGGACTGCCAGTGGGTGCTGCCATGCAGCCCGGGCGAGACGATAGTGGCGGAAGGATTGTCCCACACCACCGCATAGCCCTTGTTGGTCACCAGGAACGGGATGCACACCGTCTCGCCCGCCGGCGCATCGTAATAGTGCCGGCAGTCGATCGTCCGCCCGCGCAGGTTGAGCGGGCCAGTGCTTTCCTGGTTCTGGCCGAGCCCGTAATAATGCTCGTCCTGCGGCGCCGCGAAGCTCGCCCCGGCCTTGAATGTCTTCTCGCCATTGACCGTATGCGGCGCCAACTCCCACCCGTTCATCTTGGTGAGCAGCCGCCCGTCCGCCGCGCGCACCGACAGCGAGACCCGGGGCAGCGACGGCACGAAATAGCGCTCCATCTGGCTCGGCGCCTTGGGCCAGGGTTGCGGATCGACGCTGAGCGTCAGCGCAGGCGAGGCGAACACATCGCCGGAGCCGTCCGTCTTGTGGGTCCAGCCCTTCGCATCGACCTTGCCCGAGATGCCATGTCCGGGAGCCGCGTCGCTCAGCCCCCGGTCGAGCGAGATCGTCACCCGAACGATGTTCGGCGCATAGGGTTCGACGGCAACGAAGGCGCCGTTGCGCTCGACCGTCGCCAGCGACTGGGCGGCAACGGGAAACGGCGCCAGCACGGTCGCCAAAAGGCCAAGCACACGGACAATTCGCATCGTTCGACTCTCCCTGCCGAGGGCGTTGCGCGAAACGTCCGCCGCCGCAAGCACGGCTAAGGTCGTAGCCCTTGCCGTCACCCCGGGCTTGACCCGGGGGCCCGCTTCTTATGTCTTGGCGCAAACAAAGCGGCTTGAGGAGACACGCGGTGAAGACCCTTGGCATGACACTCGCACTCACCCTCGCATGTTCGCCTGGCATCGCCGCCGCCCAGACGACCACCGACCCCACCGCCTTCGCCGGCGGCGCGGACGTGCAGGCCCAGACCCGCGCGATGCTCGCCGAGATGAAGCCCGATCAGGGCTTCATGTGGCGCCCACTGGTCCGCGACGGCGCGCGCGTGGCCGCGATCGAGATCTGGAAGAAGCCGGGCCGCCCCGCCGTCCATCCGGCCGAGGCGGAATATGCGATCGTGCTCGAAGGCGCCGGCACCCTGGTCTCGGGCGGCACCCTCGCCGATCCGACGACCCGCAACCCCGGCCTGGTCGACGGCAGCCGGATCGAAGGCGGCACCACCCGCACGCTCGGCCCGGGCGACGTCATCCTCGTCCCCGCCGGCGTGCCGCACTGGTTCGGGATCACCGGCGAGCGGCTGGTCCTGCTCGGGATCAAGCTGCCCGGCGCGAAATAGCCGGCTTCCCTCCTGGTTAAGGCATCGCGCGTTGGCGCGAGCCCGCTTTGCGGCCATACAGCCCTCGCCAGCTTACCATGGCGGGAAAACAAAGAGGGAAAACAATGCGCTTGTCCTGTTTCTTCGCACCGATTGCGCTGCTTGCTCCAGCTCTTGCCCATGCCGGCACCTGTGAGGAATCCTTCACCAAGGGTGGCAGCTTCATCAGCGGCCAGAAGTTCGCCGCGTCGGTGACGCTGCCGGGCCTGACGCCCGCCAGCGCGATCGGCCAGATGCGCGGCATCGTCGTCGCCAAGGGCTATGACGTGCTGGCGGTCGAGCCCGAGGACGGCAGCATGCTGATCGAGCAGGCGCAGACCGGCAAGGCCCGCGCCTTCCCGATCACCATCACCGCGACGCCCGACGGCAATGTCCGGATGGAAGCGAAGCTGCGCGCCGGCATGTCGGCCCCGAGCGAGCCCGCCAAGGCCGAGATGTGCGGCATGCTCAACCAGCTCAAGACCGGCAAGGCCGGCACCGCGGCCGCCGGCGCGGGCATGACTGCAGCCGGCAACAAGGCGCCGCTCGAAATGGACGCGCTGTCCATCTCGCACCAGATCTCGAAGGACACCCAGCGCAACGCCGCTGCGATCCCGCTGCGCTACAAGGACAAGACCTTCATCGTCAGCGGCACGGTGAAGTCGATCGACAAGCTGGATGACGCCTATGTCGTCACCTACGACATCCCCGAGCCCTATAACGAAGCGATCCGCCTGCCCGGCACCGCGCCGTTCAAGACCGACATCTTCTGCCGGTTGGCAAAGGGCCAGTCCGTGTTCGCGCTGCAGCAAAAGCCCGGCAAGAAGGTCAAGCTCTCGGGCGTCTACGCCAATTTCAACCCCAATTCCCACGCCTTGCTGCTGGAGAATTGCCGCCCGGTGAAGTGATTGCGTACAGGTCCTGGCGAAGGCGACGGTCTTCGCCAGGGCTCAGCCAATGTCTGTCGCGCCGGATTCCACGCATTCGCGCGCGATTCGCTCAGAACCGGAAATATCCGGCTCGCCACCCGAAGACGTCCGGCGCCCGAATACGCTCTTCAACGCGCGCCCGGCCTTTCGCAGCAGAGCGTGTACATCCTGGCTGAAGCGCTGGTGATGTTCACCCCAGGCGCGATCATACATCTCATCGATCATGGCTGCCCTCCGGACTTGAAGCTGGCCCGGAAGAGATGCGGATCTTCGGCTGCCGCGTCCAACAAAGGGATCGACACGCCTTATCAACAGGCTTTATCAAGCACCATGCGACGGCTCCCCCCGCTTCCCGCAGTTCGCGCATTCGAAGCGGTCGCGCGAAGGGGTACCTTCACGGCGGCCGCCTCCGAATTGGGGATGACCCAGGCCGCGATCAGCTATCAGATCAAGATACTGGAGGAGCGGGTCGGCGAGCCGCTCTTCGTCCGGCGGGGAAGACGCGCCGAACTGACTGCCGGCGGGGCCCGCGTCGCCGCACGGCTGGCGACCGCTTTCGACGAGATCGAGATGGCGTTCGATGAACTCACCGGCGAGAGCGAGACGGTCTTGCGCATCGCCACGACGGCGAGTTTCGCGAACAACTGGCTGGCGGGGAACATCGGCACCTTCCAGGCCGCGCATCCGGATATCGAGATCGAGCTCGAAGTCAGCGGTACGGTGATCGACCTCGCGGAAGCCCGCATCGACGTCGCCATAAGATCCGGCCGCGGCGACTGGCCGGGGCTGAAATCCGAGCATCTGGCGAAGGTCGACTTCACCCCGATGTGCAGTCCGGCGCTGCTCGAGGGGCGCGATCTGCCGCTGGACGCAGGCAAAGCCCTGGAAATGCGGCGGATCAGTCCGCAGGATCGGTGGTGGCCGATATGGTTCCGAAGTGCCGGCGTAGAGATAGGGGACGATCCCGGGCGCGGCGGCATTCGCATGGACTCCCAGGCGACCGAGGGGCAGGCGGCGCTTGCGGGGCATGGAATCGCGCTGATGACTCCGATGCTATGGCGTCCGGAACTCGCGAGCGGGCGCCTCGTATGCCCTTTCGCCGACATAGCCGATGAAGGCACCGCCTACTGGTTCGTCTATGCCGAAAACCGCAGGCATACGCGCAAGATCGCCCGGTTCCGCGACTGGCTCGTCCCGGCGTTTCGCGCGATGGCCGCCGCCCAGGAAATGCGCGCGATCGAAGGGGCATAGCTGTCTCTCCGCCTAACCGCTTCTTCGGGCGATCACCCGCCTTTATCGCCCGCCGAACAGCGCCTCCGCCTCGCTCCGCGTCGGGATCGACCGCAGCACGAAGCTCGAGTTGATCGTCACCACCCCGGGCAGCCGTCCGAGATGCTCGCGGTGGAGCCGCTCATAATCGTCCAGGTCACGCGCCAGGATCTTGAGCCGATAATCCTGCCCGCCCGAGACCAGCGCGCACTCCACCACACCGTCGATCTGCGCCACCGCCGCCTCGAACCGCGCCAGGTCTTCCTCCACCTGCGTCCCCAGCGTGATGTCGACCAGCGCGGTGATGCGGAAGCCCAGCCGCCGGTGCCCGAGTCGCGCGCCATAGCCTTGGACATGCCCTGAGGCCTCCAGCGCCTGGATACGGCGGGTGCAGGCCGACTGTGAAAGTCCCACCTGCACCGCGATAGCGCTCACCGGCGCCCGCGCATCGGCGGCGAGCGACTTGAGGATAGCTGCGTCAATCCTGTCCATCCTGCATGGATAGACGGTTTTCTCGCATGATACAGGGAATTCATGCGCCAACCCTCATCGACTGTCACATCTTTGCAGGGATTTGCCGCGATCCATGCTATATCGTGCGCGCCAACCCAATTCACGGAGAGGCTTCCATGCGCATCGGCGTTCCCAAGGAAATCAAGAATCACGAATATCGTGTCGGCCTGACCCCGGCTTCGGTCGCCGAGCTGGTCCATGCCGGCCACGAAGTGCTGGTCGAGACCAAGGCCGGCATGGGCATCGATTTCGACGACGAGGCCTATACCAAGGTCGGCGCGAAGATCGCCCCGGATGCCGCCGCCGTCTTCGCCGGCTCGGACATGATCGTGAAGGTCAAGGAGCCGCAGGCGCAGGAAATCGCGCTGCTCGAGCCGCGCCATGTGCTGTTCACCTATCTCCACCTCGCCGCCGACAAGCCGCAGGCCGAGGGCCTGATGAAGTCGGGCGCGACCTGCATCGCGTACGAGACCGTCACCTCGAACTCGGGCGCCCTGCCCCTGCTCAAGCCGATGTCGGAAGTCGCCGGCCGCATGTCGGTCCAGGTCGCCTCGCACTATCTCGAGAAGGAACAGGGCGGTCGCGGCGAGCTGCTCGGCGGCGTGCCGGGCGTGGCGCCGTGCAAGGTCGCGATCCTCGGCGGCGGCGTCTCGGGCATCAACGCCGCGCAGATGGCCACCGGCCAGCGCGCCGACGTCACCATCTACGACATCAACAACGAGCGCCTGGCCGAGCTCGACATGCATTTCGGCAGCCAGATCAAGACCGCCTATGCCAGCAAGGCCGCGATCGCCGAAGCGGTGAAGACCTCGCAGGTCGTGATCGGCGCGGTGCTGGTGCCGGGTGCGGCTGCGCCCAAGCTCGTCACCCGCGACATGCTCAAGACGATGATGCGCGGCTCGGTGCTGGTAGACATCGCGATCGACCAGGGCGGCTGCTTCGAGACCAGCCATGCCACCACGCATGACAACCCGGTCTATGAAGTCGATGGCGTGATCCACTATTGCGTCGCCAACATGCCGGGCGCGGTCGCCCGCACTTCGGCTTTCGCGCTCAACAACGCGACGCTGCCGTTCGTGCTCAAGCTGGCGAACCTCGGCGCCGAGGGCGCGATGAAGGCCGACAAGCACCTCGCCAACGGTCTCAATGTCTACAAGGGCAAGATCGCATTCAAGGCCGTCGCCGACGATCTCGACCTCCCCTACGAAGCATGGGCGGGCTGATCAGCCTGCTTGCAACGTAGGATTCCGCATGGTTCGCTGGAGCGGTCGGGACCCGGGTCCCGGCCGCTCTTTGCCTTGTAGGAAAGATAGGATCAGCCGCGCGCAACAATCGTTCGGGATGGATCGCGTTCCCGTAAGGAAGGTCAAATTTGCCGGCCCGAAAACCCGCTCTTGGGCTGTACTTCGTGTACTTTGGCGCGTCGCCCTTCGCAGCAGCGTAGGAAATCAGGGCCTGGCCGGTTGCGGCCCCTGCCGCTGCGCAGCATCCTGCAGGAACATGTCGAGCATCAGCAGCCGCGTCGCGATCTGCTGGCGGTAGCTCGCCTTTTCCGGAGTCAGCGCCAGCGCCTTCTCCCACCAGGGCTTGGCCTCGGCAAAGCGGTTCGCCCGGACCAGCGCCAGGCCGTAGAAGAAAGGCGGTCCGGGATGCTGCGGTGCCAGTTCCAGCGCCTTGTCGAAGGCGAACTGCGCCGCCGGCGACATCTGGTTGCCGTCATATTCCGACAGCGCGCCGCCAAAGCCTGTCCACAGCGCGGCGTCGTTCGGCACCTGACGCACCGCCCCCTGCCACACCATCACCGAGCGCGGCCGGTCGCCCTGGCGCAGCATGCCGTCGGCCAGGTTGGCGTAGCTCCAGGCATAGGTGCCGTATTTGCCGAACATCGCATCGCGCATGTCGATCAGTTCCTGGTCGACCTTGATCGGCTTGGCATCGGCCTCGATCGGATGGCCGGGGAGACCGGGGCTCCCCTGCCAGGCATAGCCCGCGGCCCCGAGCATGATCGCGGTCGCCGGCACGCTCCACAGCTTGCGCGGGTAGCGCAGCAGCACCAGCGCGAGGCCCGCCAGGAGTGCGACCGCGGCAAGCATCAGCCAGCCCATCACGCACCTCCCTTGCCGAACAGCCGCCGCGCGAGCAGCAGCCCGATCACCAGCAGCACCAGCGGCGTGATCCACAGCGGCGCGGTCACCCAGCTGAACGGCGGGTCATAAGTGACATAGTCGCCATAGCGCTGGATCAGATAGCTCCGGATCGCGGCCGGCTGCTCGCCCCTTGCGATCCGCTCGCGGACCAGCGCGCGCATGTCCCCCGCCATCTCGGCATCGCTGTCGGCGATCGACTGGCCCTGGCAGACGAGGCAGCGCAGCGTCTCCATCAGCGCCTTGGCCTGCGCCTCCTGCGCTGCATTGGGCAGCTGGGTATAGGCAAGCCGGGCCGGCGGCAGATTGGAATCCGCCACGGCAGGTCCAGCCGCAAGCAGCAGGAGTGCAAGCGCGGCCCGCCTCACTTCGCCGCCTCCAGCTTGGCGAGGATCGCCGGGATGTCGTCGGCGCGGATGTCGCCGATATGCTGGTCGATGATCCTGCCCTGCGCGTCGATCAGGAAGGTCTCGGGCACCCCGGACGAGCCAAGCGCGATCTGCGCCTTGCCGGTGGGATCATCCCCGATCCGGGCATAGGGATCGCCGTTGCGCGCCAGGAAAGCCTGCACCGCTTCGGGCGTGTCGCGGATGGCGATGGCATCGATCTCCACCCCGGCCTGCCTGAGCTTGAGCAACTGCGGCGCCTCGGCGATGCAGGGAATGCACCAGCTGGCGAAGACGTTGAGCAGCCGCGGCTTGCCCCGCAGCTCGGCGCTGGCAACGCCGGGCCGGTCGGCCAGCAAGGGCTTGAGCGCCAGTTCAGGCACCGCCTTGCCGACCATCGCCGAATGGATGGTGCGGTCGCCCGGCTTGAGCAGGCCACTGGCGACCAGCGCGAAGACCAGCGCGAACAGCGCCAGCGGCGCCCAGATCAGCAGCCGCCTCATGCGTCATTCTCCGCATCGCGCCGCTCGCGACGGACGCGGCCGATCAGCGAGAGCAGCCCGCCCAGGGCGATCAGGAAACCGCCGCCCCAGATCAGCGTGACGAAGGGCTTCCACCACAGCCGCACCTGCCAGCGGCCCTGCCCGTCGCCCGGGCCGATCACGGTGTAGAGCTGGCCGTCGAGCTCGGTGGCGATCGCGGCTTCGTTGGTGGTCGTGGTCGGGTTGGCGAAGAAGCGCTGCTGCGGGAACAGGTCGAACGGTACTGCGCCGGTGCGGGTCGCCTTGAGGTGCGCTTCCAGCGCCGACCAGTTGGGGCCGACTGCCGGCTGCACCTTGACCAGCTCGATCCGGTACGGTCCGACGGTCACGTTCTGGCCGATCGCGATTGCCGCGAGCCTTTCAGTCTTGAAGGCGCCATCCGCGGCCATGCCGGCAATGCTGACCGCGATGCCGAAATGCGCGACAACCATGCCGTAGATGTGGAGCGGCGTGCGGCGCAGGTTGCGGCGGATCAGCGGGATGACGCTGGCGACGGCGAGCATCGCGGCCAGTCCCAGCGCAAGCGAAGGAAGCCAATGCGCCCCGCCCAGGGCAAAGACGAGTGCGAAGGCCAGCCCGCCGACGCCTACCGGCACCAGCAGCTTGCCGAACAGCGTATTCCACTGGTCCCGCCGCCACTTGAGCAGCGGCCCGGCAGCGGTCGCAGCGACGAGCGCCAGGCCAACCGGCGCCGCTGCCTTCTCAAAGAAAGGCGCCCCGATCGAGAGCTGCACCCCGGCAGCCTGCGCCACCAGCGGATAGAGCGTACCGATGAAGACGACGCCGAGGATCACCGAGAGCAGCAAATTGTTGAGCACCAGCGCGCCCTCGCGGCTGACCAGTTCGAAGGTCGCGCCCTGCTTCACCGTGCCGATCCGCGCCCCGAACAGCGCCAGCGCGCCACCGATGTAGATGCCGAGCAGCGCAAGGATGAAGCCGCCCCGGGTCGGGTCGACGGCAAAGGCGTGGACGCTGATCAGGATTCCGGAACGCACCAGGAAGGTGCCGATCATCGACATGGAAAAGGCCACGACCGCCAGCATCACCGTCCAGGCGCGCAGCCCGTCGCGGGTGGCGAGTACGGTCACCGAATGGAGCAGCGCGGTCGCCGCCAGCCAGGGCATCAGCGAGGCGTTCTCGACCGGATCCCAGAACCACCAGCCGCCCCAGCCGAGCTCGTAATAGGCCCAATAGCTGCCGGCGGTGATGCCGATGGTCAGGAAGATCCAGGCGCCGAGTACCCAGGGCCGCATCGCCCGGGCAAAGGCCGGGCCGACGTCGCGCATCAGCAACGCGCCGACTGCGAAGCTGAAGGCGACCGAGAGGCCGACATAGCCGAGATAGAGGGTCGGCGGATGGAAGGCGAGACCGGGGTCCTGCAGCAGCGGGTTCAGCCCCTGCCCGTCCAGCGGCGCCGGGTCCACGCGGACGAACGGGTTGGAGGCGAAGGCCAGGAAGGCGTAGAAACCGATCGCGATCGCCGCCTGCGCGCCCAGGGTCGCGGCCAGCGTGCCCTGGGGCAGGCGCCTCTCGAACAGCGCCACCCCTGCCCCGGACACCGCGAGCACGGTGACCCAGAGCAGCATCGAGCCTTCATGATTCCCCCAGGCTCCGGCGATCTTGTAGAGCAGCGGCTTCATCGAGTGGCTGTTCTCGATGACCAGCGCGACAGACATGTCCGACACCACGAACAGCGCGATCAGCATGCCGAACGCCACCAGCGCCAGCAGACCCTGGACTACCGCCACACGGCGCAGCGCAGTCATCACCTCGATGCCGGTACCCTGCGCGGCCCCTCGTGCCGCGCCCCAGGCGAGCATCACCTGCATCAGGGCAAAGCCCGTCGCGAGCCACAGGGCGGCAAGACCGGCTTCGGCGATCACTGCTCGAGCGACTTCGTCTCGTGCATGTTGCCCGCCGCCTGGGGCGGCATGTAGCGCTCGTCATGCTTCGCCAGGATGTTGTCGGCGATGAAGCTGCCATCGGGCTGGAACCTGCCTTCGGCGACCACGCCCGACCCTTCCTTGAACAGGTCCGGCGTAACCCCGCGGAACGCCACCGGCACCTTGGCCTGCCCGTCGGTCACCAGGAAGCGGATCGAGACCCCATCCGCCTGGCGCTGGATCGACCCCTTCTCGACCATGCCGCCAAGGCGCACATGCTTGTCGAGCGGCAGCGGTTTCCCCTTCACATCAGCGGGCGCATAGAAGAAGGCCGCCTGGTCCTTGAGCGCCGACATCGCCAGCGCGGAGGCGCCGAGGATGGCACCCAGCGCGAGCAGCGCAAGGACGAGCCGCTGGTGCTTGGCCTTCATTCGCGATTGCCCTTGAGCGAATTGGCCGCAGCCTCTGCCCGGCGCATCGCGGCATAGCTGAGCGCGGCCAGCCCCACCGTGCCGAGCAGCACGACGAGATAGGCAGCGGTGATGAACGGCCAATGGTTCATGCCGCCGCCATCCGCCGCAACCGCGCCTCGACCTTCTGGTTCGCCAGGATCGCCCGCATCCGCATCAGCACGACGCCGGCGAAGAACAGGGTGAAGCCCCCCAGCGTGAAGAAAAGCGGCCAGAGCATCGACGGCGCGATCTTGCCCGTTACCACGCTCTCGCCTTGGTGGAGCGTGTTCCACCAGATCACCGAATAATGGACGATCGGCAGCAGCGCGCTGCCTGCCACGCCGAATAGCGCCGGCACCCGTCCGTCACCGGACCGGTCGGCATCCGCCCGGTCGAGCGCGATCCAGGCGATATAGACGAAGAACAGCAGCAGCATCGACGTCAACCGCCCGTCCCACTCCCACCAGGTGCCCCAGGTCGGGCGGCCCCAGATCGACCCGGTGAGCAGGCAGAGCGCCGCGAAGGTCGCTCCCGCCGGTGCGATTGCCCGGGCGGCCACGCTGGCCAGCGGATGGCGCCAGATCAGATAGCTGAGGCAGGCGATCGCCAGCCCGCTCCACCCGCCCATCCCCAACCAGGCGCTGGGGACATGGATATAGAGGATGCGCACGCTTTCCTTCTGCAGCGCATCGGGCGGCGTCAGCATCAGCCCGGCCCAGCAACCGAACGCCACCAGCACCACGCCGAGCCAGAACAGGATCGGCGTGAGCGGGCGCGCGATTCGAAGGAAACGCGCAGGATTGGCGAGGGCATGAAGCGCAGGCACGCGTAACGACTAGCGAGGATCCGGGCGTCGGTCCATCGTGAGAGTTGTCAGGTTCTGTTAGTCCCTGATCCGGCGTCCCGCACGATCAGTATGATGTGGGGCAGCGGCGTAGGGCCATGGTCGGGAATCGCGCCATGCCGGGCTCGACCGGCAGCAGCTTGTCCGGCGCGCCCTGGCCGACCAGGCGCAGGCTGTCTCCCTCGATCCGGAACGCCATCGCCACGTCGGAAGCGGCGTTCGGCGCGTCGGACCGGGCGGCGAGCGCGCTGTCGACTTCGATCACGAACATCACCGTGGACGGATCCGAGGCCTGGCTGACGATACGCCGCACCGGCAGCGAGTTCACCGACTGACCGTTCTGCACGAAATCGATCATGTCCTTCGAGAAACGGAAATAGGTATCCCCGCAATCGGCGGCGGCGCGCGCCCAGCGATGGCCGATAATCCCGTCGGCCGCCTTGCCATTGGTCTGGTTGCAGGAGGAGAGTGCCGATACGGCGAGGAGCAGAAGCACGGATCGCATGGGCGGAACCTTGGATTAACCGACGTTGCCAGCCTCATAACGGCGAGAGTTAATGCACTGCAGCAAGGTGCCCCAGCTTGTCCGGATTGCGGGTGACGTAGATGCCCGTGATCCTGCCGTCCTCGATCGCCAGGGCGGTCGTCTGGAGCACCCCGCCCGGCTCGATCGAGACGAAGCCCGGCAGGCCGTTTATCATGCCGTAGCGCACGATCCGCGACATCTCCTTGGCGAAGAAGCGCGCGAGCGAGGTGTAGAGCTTCATATTGTCGTCGAGACCGTGGATCGGGCGCAGGCCGGCATGGACCTTGCCGCCGCCATCCGACCAGGTTGCGACATCGCCGGCGAGCAGCCCACGCAGCGCCCCCATGTCGCCGCTGCGCGAGGCAGCGAAGAAGGCGGCCGCGATCTCCAGCCCCTTCTCCTTGGGCATCTCGTAGCGCGGGCGGGCGGCGCGGACATGGCTGCGGGCACGGCTGGCGAGCTGGCGGGCGGCGGCGGGATCGCGGCCGATCGTCTCGCCGACTTCGTCGAAGCTCACCCCGAACACGTCGTGGAGCAGGAAGGCGGCGCGTTCGAGCGGCGACAGGCGTTCGAGCGCCATCATCAGCGGAAGCGTGACGTCCTCCACCTCGTCCTCCTCCTCGACCACCGGCTCGGGCAGCCAGGGGCCGACATAGGTCTCGCGCCGGACGCGCGCCGATTTGAGCTGGTCGAGGCAGAGCCGCGTCACCACCCGGCGCAGGAACGCCTCGGGCTCGCGGACCTGGTCGCGGTCGGTATCGAGCCAGCGCAGGAACGCGTCCTGCACCACGTCCTCCGCGTCCGCGACCGAGCCGAGCATGCGATAGGCGATGCGCGCCAGCCGCGGACGCAGCGGATCGAAGCTCGCCGCTGCGTCCGCGCCGGTCATGCCGCGGCCACCGCCGGCTTGGCGTCGTAGAACAGGTCGAAGCCGACCGCGAAGCGGTTCCAGCCGTTGATCACGTTGATCATGAGCGTGAGCTGCACCTGTTCCTCCGGCGTGAACTCGAAGGCGAGTTCCTCATAGAGCGCCTGGGGCGCCCGTGCGGTGGATACCAGAGTCATCGCGTCCGTCCATGCCAGCGCAGCGCGCTCGCGCGGGGTGTAGCAGGGCGCTTCGTGCCAGGCGCTGAGCAGATAGATGCGCTGCTCGGTCTCGCCGGCCTTGCGGGCGTCGGCGGTGTGCATGTTGAGGCAATTGGCGCAGCCGTTGATCTGCGAGGCGCGGATCTTCACCAGTTCGAGCAGGCTGTGCTCCAGCTTCGGCGCGATCTTGAGCGACATTTCGTACCACGCCTTCATCTCGGCGGGGGCGGCGGTGAAGAGGTCGAGGCGGCCAGTCATCTTGCATCTCCTTGGTTGGATGCAGGCAAGACGAGATGGCCGCGCCGGATGTGACATGGGGGTGCGATTTTTTCGCGATAACCGAAAATAATCACCGTCATCCCGGCCCTGAGCCGGGATCCCGCTTCTTCTTCACCTGGATTGGGCAGCGGGACCCCGGCTTACGGCCGGGGTGACGAGTGCGGGAGCAAAGCCCTACTTCTCCTTCGGCGCCGCGAACGGATCGGTCACCGCCGGCTGGGTCGGGATCGGCAGGCGGGGCAGCGGCTTGTCGGCGTTCGCCGCGTCGAGCAGGAACGCCGCCAGGATGATCGCTGCCTGGCGCATGTCCGCCGCCTTCAGGTGATCGAAGGTGTCGAGCTGGGTGTGATGCACCCGGCTCTCATAATCGAGCGGGTCCTGGATGAACTGGAACGCCGGGATGCCGACCGCCTGCATGAACTGGTGATCGGTGCCCTCGGTCTTCTGGATCGCCACCGTCGATGCGCCCATCGAAGCGAAGGGCGCCAGCCATTCCCGGAAGATCGGCACTGCCGCCATGTTGTTCTCGGCATAGATGCCGCGAATCTTCCCCGAGCCATTGTCGAGGTTGAAATAGGCGGCCAGTTCCTTGTGACCCGGCAGCGGGGTGATCGGGAAGCGCGTCGCCCAGCTATAGTAGAACTCGTCGGCGCTCGGCACATGATCCCAGGCCGGGCGCTTGGCGAGGTGCTGCTCGATATAGGCGATAGAACCGTAGAGGCTCTGTTCCTCGCCGGCCCAGAGCGCGAAGCGGATCGTGCGCTTCGGCTTGATCCCGCTGGCGGCGATGATCCGCGCCGCCTCCATCACAACCGCGCTGCCCGCGCCATTGTCGGCGGCGCCGTCGCCCGCCACCCAGCTGTCGAGATGCGCGCCTGCCATCACATAGCCGGCCTTGGCATCACGGCCCTTGATGTCGGCGATGATGTTGTACGCCTTGGTGTCGCTGTCGTCGAAATGGACATTGCTGTCGATCTCGAGCGTCGGCGCCTTGCCGGTCCAGGCGAGGCGGACAAGGCGACGATAATCCTCGGCGGCCATCTCGATGCCGGGCACCTTGGGCGTCTCGCCGACATGGTGGAGATAGCCTTCGCCATGGATCAGCTTGCCGTCGCTGCGCGAGCGGGTGACGTAAGCGACCGCGCCCTCATCTGCGAGGAACTTGGCGAGCTGGCCCTCGAACTTGGCGCGGGACAGCGACTGATCGAGCTTGCCGGGATCCCAGGTCGGCTCCTCATAGACGTCGAGTTTGGCGAGGTCCTCGTCGCTCAGCCGCTGGAAGGCCGCTTCCTTGGGCTCGGAGCCGGTGCCCGGCGCCGAAGTCAGCACGATCTTGCCGGCCAGCTTGCCCTTCCACTGGGCGAAATCGCCCGGGCTACGCAGCGGGGCGACGATCACCGGTGCGGTGACCGGGCCGTTGGTCGCCGGCGTCCAGGCGATCGGAATGGCGGTGAGCTGGACCGGGCGCGGCGCGACCATGCGGACGCTCGACTTCTCGATCCACCAGCCGCGACCGAAGTCGAAGCCTTCCTTGTGGACATCGGTGAGCCCCCAGCCGGTGAACTTCTCCTGCGTCCATTTCTCCGCCTCGCGCATCGCCGGCGAGTTGGTCATGCGCGGGCCGATCACGTCGGCGAGATATTCGGCGGTGGTCATCACCTCCGAATGGCTGGTGCCCTGGTCGACGAGGACGGCGACGGTCGAGGGATCGATCGACTGGGCGGTGGCCGGCACCGCGATCAGCAGAGCGGCGGTGGCGAGGAGGAAAGTGCGCATGGGGCTCCGCAGAAATGCGAGGGGGATGCGCGACGCTATTGGCCGCGCATCCCCCATGCAAGACTGTGGTGCAATCAGCCCCGGCCGATCAGCCTCTGCGCGATACGATCGGCGACTTCGCTCTCTGGATCGCCGGTGCGGGCGCTCTCGTCCCACACTTCGATCAGGCGATCGGGGATCTTGTCCACGCGAGCCTGCACCTCGGCCATATTGCCCTGGCCCAGATACTCCAGGCCGACATTGATGATGCCGCCGGCATTGATGACATAATCGGGCGCGTAGAGGATGCCGCGATCGTGGAGACGGTGGCCGTCCTGACGCGTCGCCAGCTGGTTGTTCGCGCCGCCGGCGACCACGGTGGTCCTGAGCGCCGCGATCGACTGTTCGGTGAAGATCGCGCCGAGTGCATTCGGGCTGAGGATGTCGGTTTCGATGCCGAGGATCTCGGAAGCATCGACTGCCTCACCGCCCAACTCCGCCGCCAGCGCCTTGGCGCGCTCGGCATTGACGTCGGCCAGCACCAGCCTGGCGCCGTCCTTGGCGAGCAGGCGGGCAACGCCGCCGCCTACCGAGCCGACACCCTGGATCGCAACACGCACACCGGCCATCGAATCGGCACCGAAGCCGCGCTTCGCCGCAGCCTTGACGCCCAGATACACGCCGCGCGCCGTTACCGGGCCGGGATCGCCGCCAGCGCCGCCTTCGGCCACCGGCAGGCCCGAGACGTGGCGGGTCTGGGTCGCAACGACCTTCATCCGCTCCTCGGACATGCCGACATCCTCGGCAGTTACATATTTGCCGCCCAGCGATTCGACCGCGCGGCCGAATGCCTGGAGCTGCTCGGTGGTGACGGTTGCGCCCGGCTGGCTCGCCAGGATCACGCCCTTGCCGCCGCCAAGCGGCAGGTTGGCCATCGCGTTCTTGTAGCTCATGCCGCGCGACAGGCGCAGCGCATCGGTGATCGCGGCGCGGTGATCGGCATAATGCCAGAAGCGCACGCCGCCGGCCGCCGGGCCGAGCTTGGACGAATGGACTGCGATGATGGCGCTCAGGCCCGATTCGCGGTCGCTGAACAGATGGACGCCTTCATGGTCGTCGAAATCAGGGAAACCCCAGTCGGTGATCACGCGCTACATTCCTGCGGAGAGTGCCACACGTCTGTGGGCCGCGTGCGGTCACAAGGGGAAGAAATGGGGCGGATGACGGGACTTGAACCCGCGACCCTCGGTACCACAAACCGATGCTCTAACCAACTGAGCTACAACCGCCGTGAAGAAGGCGCGCTTAGCGGGGGTCGATGCGAAGGGCAAGATAATTACGCCAGAAATATTGGCGCTATCCGCGGGAAATTCGCACAGCCTCCTCCGGCGTGGTAATCCCCTCTCGCGCAAGCGCCCGTGCGGCCGATCCGAGATTGGGTGCGCGCAGGAAAGCATGGCGCGCCAGGATCGCTTCGTCGCCGCCATCGTTGATCAGCCGGCGAATCGCGCCATCGGCAACGATCGCCTCGAACACGCCAGTCTGGCCGACAAAGCCGATGCCTTCGCAACTCTCGCAGCCGACCGGGGCGAAGACGATCGCGCCCGAATCGAAGCCGAGCAGCGCCGAAACGGAACCCTGCGCCTGCACCGGGCGGCGGCAATCGGGACAGAGCCGCCGGACCAGCCGCTGGGCAAGCACCGCGGCAACGTTGGACGCCAGACGGAATGGCTCTACCCGCCAGTCGCGCATCCGCCGGATCGCCGAAACTGCGTCCGGCGCGTCGATCGTGGCCAGGACCAGATGCCCGCGCTCGGCCGCCTCGGCCGCGGCGGCTGCAGCCTCCCGCCCCTCCAGGCCATCCAGCGCGATGATGTCGGGATCCTGCTCGATCGCGGCCTGGATCGCGGCGGCACCGGTGCAGCCCTCGATACGGGTGGCCCCTTCCACCGGAAACGTGCCGATCGTCGCGATGTGACGAGGCGAGCCGGAGAAATGCCGGAGCAGTGTCGCAAGGGTCGTGCTGCGGCCCGATCCCGCGAGCCCGGCGACCAGCACCAGCCCGCCCCGCCGCAACGCCGGAAGCAACGCATCGACCAGCACGCGGCTCATGCCGATCGCCTCAAGGGAGCGCTCACGCCGTTCGCCGCCGTCGAGGCGCAGGACGATGCGCTCGCCCTCCCCCTGCTCCAACACCGACGCGCCGTCCATCGCCCGGAAGTCGCGAGCAAGCGAAGGGTCGGCATGATAATGGCGCGCTTCGGTGAGCTGGCCGGCGATGCGCATGCGCACCACGATGGCAGTCGCACCGATTTCGAGGTGGATGTGCGAGGCGCGGCGCCGGCGCCCTTCGGCAATAAGCGCCTCGGCCGCCGAATCGGGGTGGGAACCCGAAAAGAGCAACGGCTGCGGCGACGTTCCGGCAACCGGCGCCAGCGCTTCGGCTTCCATGTCCATCGGATTCCTCGTTGCGATGTGTCATCCGCTAGGCAGATCATGTGACACCTCGCTTGCGATTTTGTGACGGTTTCGGGTCACTCTGGCGCCACGCCATGGCTTTTGGCAGAACGCCGCCATGCAAAGTGCCGCTTCCCCTCTTCCTGCTCTTGGCTCCGGCTTCCCTCTCGAGCCGATCATCGACCAGATCCTGCGCTGGCCGGGCGTGCAGCGCGTGCCGCACCCCAAGATCCAGATGTTCATCGCCAAGAACTTCCTGGAGCCCGAGCTCTGCCGGCAGCTGATGGCGAAGATCGATGCGGAGCGCCGCCCCTCGACCATCGCCGACGCCAATGACGACTATGCCTTCCGCACCAGCGAGACCTGCGACTTCAATTCGGACGATCCGGTGGTGGCCGAGCTGAAGCGGCGGATGACGCTCTTGACCGGACTGGACCCGACGCATGGCGAGCCGATGCAGGGCCAGCGCTACGAGATCGGCCAGGAGTTCAAGGCGCATACCGACTATTTCGAGCCGCAAGGCCGCGACTATCAGAAATATTGCGGCATCGCCGGGCAGCGCACCTGGACGGTGATGCTCTATCTCAACGAAGTCGAGGCCGGCGGCGCGACCCGCTTCAAGGCTGTCGACAAGATCATCCAGCCCGAAACCGGCAAGGTGGTCGCCTGGAGCAATCTCCGCCCCGACGGGACGACCAACCCCTCGACCATCCACCACGCGATGAAGGTCCGAGCTGGCCTGAAATATGTGGTCACGCAATGGTACCGCGAATACCCTTGGGGCTGGTGAACCCAGCCTCGTAGCGGGAACAAGAAAGGGAGCGGCACCGCCAGGCGGGCCGCTCCCTTTTCAGTTGCGCATGCTCGCGATCAGAAGGTGGTCGAGAGCGAGAAGGTGAACGTCGGCCCCACCGAGTAGTTGTTGTAGATCACGGTGTTCTTGCCCAGCGTCTGGGTTTCCTTGTGCTTCCGGTTCGTGATGTTGCGGGCTTCCAGCTTCAGATCGAGCTGGCGGCCGGCAATCTTCACGCCCTGGCGCATCACGAAGTCCAGGTTCAGGCCCGGATATTCATAGATGTCCGGCTGGCCGCTATTGGCGAGGCCGCGGCTGGTTACACGCTTGCTGGCATAGGAGAGAATGAAGGTCTGCTGCGAGAGCGAGGCCTTGTCCTCCATGCCGAACTGGAAGTTGACCAGGTGGTCCGACTGTCCGGTAAGCGGCGAGCCGTCCTGGAAATAGTCGGTCGCCAGCGTCGATGACGCCGCGAACATCCGGGTCTGGTCGCCTGCCTTCACCTTCAGCTCCGACTGGGTGTAGGTGTAGTTGGCGATCGCGATCAGGTAGCGCTCGGCGAAGAAGTTCGAGCCCGACCAGTCGGCCAGCGCGAACTTCTTCACGGCTTCGACCTCGGCACCGTACAGGTCAGCACGCGGCGCGTTGGCGAAGCTGGTGACGAAGTCGCTGCCGGTGATGAAGGTCTCGATCGGATTCTTGATCCGCTTGTAGAAACCCGCGACCGTCAGGCGCTGCTCCGGTGCGAAATACCATTCGTAGCGCGCTTCGGAGTTCACCAGCGTGCTGTCCTGGAGCAGCGGGTTGCCGCGATACTGGCGGTTGCTGTCCGGGTCGAAATAGAATTGGTAGATCAGCTCGCGGAACTGCGGACGGGCAATCGTCTTCGACGAGCTGAGGCGCACCTGCATGTCCGGGCGGAACTGCCAGGTCAGCGTGGCGGCCGGCAGCCAATAGTCGTTGTCGAGATTGGTCGCCGCAGTGCTGCCGGTCGGCGTGTTGAACACCTGGACCGGAACCACCGTTTCCTTCGCCGTCTCGTAGCGGACACCGAAGTCGAGCGAGAGCTCGGGCGAGACCTGCCAGTTCACCTTGCCGTAGCCGGCATGGTTCTTCAGCTCGGCGCGGAAGGCGGGAGCGCCTTCGTTCGTGTCGATCAGCGCGATGTTGTAATAGTCGATGATCGCCGAACCGAGCAGCAGGTCCGGGCGCAGCATGCCGACCGCGGTCGGGAAGCTGCTCGGCGCCGTGAACTGGAAGTCACGCCGCGAACTGGTGCGCTCGGTCTTGAGATAGGCATAGCCGGCGGTCAGCGCGAGATCGGTGACCGGCTTGAACGTGAGGTCGGCACCGGCCGAGTAGAGATTCTCGTTCAGGTCCGAATAGCTGATATGCGCGTCGCCGTTGTTGCCGTTGTTGAGGCGATTGACGAAGTACGCGCCATACAGGTCCGAGGCCACGTTGGTGCGGACATATTCCAGCGTCAGCTCGTTCGGGGCCTTGCGCTTCGAATTGGCATAGCTGCCGCGAAGATCGAGGCTCCACTCGGGGCTGAACTTGAACTCGCCGACCAGCTGGGTGTTGATCAGCTGGCGCTCATACCAGGCGGTATCCTGCTGCATGACGTCGGTGACGGCATTGTTGTTGGTCTTGCCGAGGCCGAGACGCGCACGCTTCAGCGTGTCGTGGATGTAGAGGTTGGTCCAGCGGATCTTGTTGTCGCCATACTCGAGGCCGAGGCCGAGCAGTCCGTTGACCACGATCCGGTTGTCGGTCGAGACGCGACGGAAGTCGTTCTCGAGCGTCGAGAGGTCGCTGTTGAGCGAGGTCTGCTGGATCGCGTCGCGCGTCGTCCACTTGTTGCTGTAGCCACCGGTGGCGATCACGCCGAGCGTCATGTCGTCGCCGATCGGGAAGGACGTGCCGCCCGAGAGCGTCGCCGACCAGTTCGGGCCGATACGCGACTGGCGCTGGACCAGCGCGTTGTTGGCGTTGATCAGCTGGCCCGCGATCGCCTGGGTGTCGACATTGCCCGAGCTGATCTTCTCGCCGCTGGCGAAGAAGGCCGCGAGCGCCGGAGGCAGATCGCGCGAGCCGTCGTCATAGCCGGTCCAGTCATGGCCGCCACCGGCATAGACATAGCCGACATGGCCGGTGGTCACGAGGTTCGCGCCCACGCCGCCGCTGACGGTGAGGAAGCTTTCCTTCGGCACCGAGTTGGTCGTCAGGTTGATGACGCCGCCGCCGAACTCGCCGGGGAAGTTGGTCGAATAGCTCTTCTGCACCAGCGAGGACGAGACCACGTTGGTCGGGAAGATGTCGAGCGGCACGACGCGCTTGAGCGGCTCGGGGCTGGGCAGCGGCGAACCGTTGAGCAGCGCGAGCGAATAGCGGTCGCCAAGGCCGCGGACATAGACATAGCCGTTGCCGACCACGCTCAGGCCGGTGACGCGGCTCAGGGCGCCGGCGATATCGCCTTCGCCGGTGCGGGCGATATCGGCGCTCGACAGCACCGAGACCACCTGCGGGGTATCACGCGCGACGTTGACGCGGCGTCCGGTCACGACGATGGCGTCGCCGCCCGGAACCGAGACGTCCGGAGCCTGCTCTTCCTGCGGTGCAGCCTGGTCCTGGGGCACGGCTGCAGCGTCGGACGGGGTGCCGGTGGTGTCCGGCGTCGAAGGCGCTGTCTGCGCATAGACAAGGGAAGGCGCAACAAGCGCAGAAGTGAAAAGGAACAGGCTGGCAAGCCGGAGCGGCTTCGTCATGGTAACCCCCAATCAAATCCTGAAAGGGCGGAGCGTCGCCGATTGGCCACGCCCCGCCCCAGTCTCAGGTCAGGCTAGCCTCAGTTGGTCGGCAGCGAAGTGCAGCGACGGTTGGCGTTCGTCGCATCGTCGAACGCGGCGTAGCCGGAGTTGCAGGTCCACTGCTTGTACCAGTTGTCGTTCGCGTCCTTGACCGCGCCGACATAGGTCGTCGTGTCGAAGAAGCCGGTGGCGTCCACCGTCTTCGGGTCGACCGCGGTGAGCGCCGTCTCGGTCGCACCGTTGATGAACAGGCTGGTCAGCGACGGCGTGAAGGCGTCGTTGTTGCCGTTGGCGCCGGTGCCGAAGAAGGTCGCGACCTGCGTGGCGGTGTAGCTGCCGGTGCCGAGATACTTGGTGGCGTTGCACTGCATCGCGACCGCACGGGCCAGCAGGGTGGCCGCATTGGCGCCGCCCGAACCGTTCATGCGCAGGCACTCGTTCACCGGGCTGATCACCAGGCCGTTGACGAGCTTCAGGTCCGCATTGCCGCGCAGCAGGATCGAAGCCTGGTCATTGGCTTCGTTGTTCGCGCTGGTCTGGCTCTGGATCGCGGTGAAGTTGGCAACCGCGGTCACCTGACGCGGCGTGTCGGCTTCGTTGTTGTTGCTGTCGACTTCCATCAGGGCGTCGCCCTGGCCAGGACGCTGCAGCAGCAGGACGTACTGGAAGAAGCCCTGCAGGCCCGTGTCGATGTCGAGGCTGTCGTCATCGGCGCCGGTGGCGATGTAGTGCTTGAACTTGACGGTGCCGCCGAAGAATTCCGCGCCGTCGTCCGAGCTGTTGTGGCTCTGGACCGAGTCGAGCGTGGTGCCGCTGCCGGTGCCCTCGGTGGTCAGGCCCTGGAGCTCGACGTTCGCACCGAGCACATAACCCGAGTAGCGGATCTGCGTGTACTTGATGCTGCCGGCGTTATAGGTGTCGTCCGTGCCGCCGAAGGTGGCCGGACCGGTGCCCGAGGCGCCTTCCGTCTCACGCTCGCAGGTGCCGGCGCCGGTGGTGCCGGTGTTGCAATCGGTGATCTTGGCGCGGCCCATCAGCACCACACCGCCCCACTGGCCGATCGAGGTGTCGTCGGCGAGGCCGAGCAGGTTGTCGCGGCTGGTGAAGATGATCGGCGCGGTCGCGGTGCCGTTGGCGGCGATCTTGTTGCCGCGGTTGACGGCGAGCCACGAAGTGCCGGTGCCGCCGAACAGGATCACGCCCGGCGCGATCGTCAGCGTCACGTTGGTGTCGGCGGTCAGCTGACCCGAGCCGTTCAGCGTGAAGCCGTTGGCGGTGGTGCAACCGACGGTGGTGCTGGCGCGCGGCGCAGCACTGGTCGGCGCGGTGAAGCCGCCGTCGCAGCCGACGTTCACGCGGTCCTTGAGCTGATAGACCAGGCCGGCGATCTTCGGCAGCGTGACGCTGGCCGACAGGATCGACGGCAGCGTGCAGACGCGCCATTCGCCGGTCGGGCCCTTGATGGTGCCGTCGTTGGTCAGGCCCTTCGGGTCGCCGATGGTCGGGCAGCCGGTGGCCGGGCTCACGAGCGCCGTGGTCGGCGTCGGGGTCGGCGACGGCGTCGGAGCCGGCGGGTTGTTGATGATGACGTTGCCGCCGGTGCCCGGCGAGGCGATGTCGTTCGCGCCGTCGCACGCCGCAAGGGCGGTGCATGCAGCGGCAGTCATCATGATAAGGCTGACGCGTTTGAAGCTGGCCATAGGATCTCCGTTCCGGCGGACGCCGGGTTGCATCGAATTACGGTGCGGGATCGACTCGGCTGTCCCCCGTCGGCCGCAAGGGGGCGCTAGGCGGGGTCTGTTACGCGTTGGCGCGACTTCGAAGAAGGTTTCGAGACACTTGCGTGACTCGATTGTGACAATGTCAGCGTATGGGACGGAAACGGTTCACGGATTGGTGACGATGTTGCCCGATTGCATCACGAGCCGGACATTTTCGAGCGCCGACAAATCCTTGAGCGGATCGCCGGCAACCGCGACCAGATCGGCGATTCGGCCGGGCGCGATGCTGCCAATGTGGTCGGACATCCCCAATATAGCGGCATTGCCGGCGGTAGCGGTCCAGAGCGCGTCATTCCTTGCCATGCCCCAGCCGGCCATCAGTTCGATCTCGCGGGCATTGGCACCGTGCGCGAACACGCCGGTATCGCCGCCCACGCACATCGTCACGCCGGCCTGGAGCGCGGCGGCATAGCTCGCCCGCTTGGCGCGTATCGCCTCCGGTTCGGGGGCCGCGCCGTTCCAGCCGCCATAGCGGGTGATCGCATCGGTGGCGGCGAGCGTCGGGCAGAAGGCGACCTTGTTCGCCTTCATCAACGCGAAGACCGCGTCCGTCGCGTCATTGCCGTGCTCGATCGTGTCGGCCCCGGCCAGCACGGCGCGCCGCATCCCCTCGGGCGTGCTCGCATGCACCGCGACCTTGCGCCGGGCATCATGCGCGGCGGCGACCCCGGCCTTGAGCTCGTCGAGGCTGAAGGTGGCGCGGCTCGGCTCGCCCGGCCCCCAGCGATAATCGGCGTAGAACTTCACCCAGTCCGCCCCATGCGCGATCTGGCGACGGACGGCGGCGACGATCCCCTCGCCACTCACTTCCTCGGCGCCCTGCGGCACGTCGAACGCATAGCCCTTGGGGCCATAGGCGCCGGTGGCGACCAGCGCGCGGCTGGCGATCAGCAGGCGCGGCCCCGGCACGATGCCCTGCTGGATCGCCATCTTGAGCCCGGCATCGGCGTCCCCCGCCCCTTCGGTGCCGAGGTCGCGCACGGTAGTGAAGCCCGCCATCAGCGTCGCGCGCGCATGCGCGACCGCGCGGGCGGTGCGGAGCGCCAGCGGCTCCTTCATCACCTGGTCGTTCCAGCTCGTCTCATTATAGGGATGCAGGAACAGGTGGACGTGAAGTTCGATCAGGCCAGGCAGCAGCGTGGTGCCCGGCAACGCCCGGGTTTCGGCCCCGGTCGGGGCGGTGACGTCGGGACCGACCGCGACGATCCGGCCATCGGCAACCAGCACCTTCCAGCCCTCGTGCACCACCCGGTCGGTCGCGGTGAACACGCGGTCGGGCACCAGCAGCACCGGCACCTTTTGCGCGAGGGCGGTGCCGGGCAGGAGAAGCGCGGCGATGGCGAGCAGGCGGCGAAGCTTGGTCATCGCCGGAGTTTGACAAAGGCGCCTGCCTTAGACCAGCCCGGTTCCATCTCTGCTTTCCGGCGAGAGCCGGGGAACAGGTATCGCTCCGTCTCAATACATCGCCGTCATCGCCACGCCCGCGGCAATCACCACCACGCCGGCGATCTGGCGCAGGCTCAGCTTCTCGCGGAACAGCCGGTGGCCCGCAGCGGCGGCGATCGGCATCTCGATCACCCCCAGCGCCCGTACCGCCGCCGCGGGTGCCAGGTTCAGCGCCAGGAACCAGCCAGACGAGGCCAGCGCGCCGAACAGCCCCGCCCCAAGCGACTGGCGCCAGCCCTTCGCCACCGCGACCAGCGCGGCACGGTCGCGAATGGCGAGGTAGAGGCCCAGCCCGCCCGCCTGCACCGCCTGGACGATCGCGACGCATGCCATCGCCGAGAACCAGGGATGATGCGGCTCGAGCCGGAGCCCGGCATGGCGGAAGGCGTTGAGCGCGAAGCCGAACAACAGGCCCGAGATCACGCCATAGGTGATGCCCAGCACCGGGTGATGGGCGCCTTCGATCTTCTTCGGCCAGACCAGCAGGGCCAGACCCAGCGTCGTCACGGCAACGCCCACCCAGCCGAGCGTGGAGAGGTTGTCGCCGAACACGATCAGCCCGACCGTGGCCGCCAGCGGGACCGAGCTCTGCTGGAGCGCGGTGCCCACTGCGAAGCCGGCATGATGCATGGCGAGCAGCAGCGCGGCGGTGGCGATCACCTGTGCCGCCGCGCCGGTGAGCGCCGGCCACCAGAATTCCCAGCCGAATTGCGGATCGAGATGCGGGCTGAGTGCGAACGCGATCGCGGTGAAGACCAGCGAGAAGGGCAGGCCGAACAGGAAGCGCACCAGCGTCGCACCCCAGGGGCCGGTGTTCGACATCATGCCCCGCTGGAGCGCATTGCGGCCCACCTGAAATCCCGCCGCCGCCACCGTCGCCACTGCCCAGAGCACGCATTTACTCCCGATCGATACCCGAGCCGCGCTTAGGCAGACCCGCGCGAGCCATCAATCCCGCTAATGGCTCCTCCCAGAAATGGTGGTTTGTGCGGTTCCCGGCTCATGGATCATTTCATGCGGCGCAAACCAAGGAGCCCCGGATGAAGTCGATCCACCTCGCCGCCCTCGCCCTGCTCACCACTGCCGCCACCCAGCAGCAGGACGACCCGCTCACCCGCCCGATCGCGCCCGAGGCCGCCGCCAAGTGGATCGGACCGCAGGCGCCGATCCGCGTCCATGGCAAAACCTATCTGGTCGGATTCGCGGGGATGAACGTCGCGCTGATCGACACCGGCAAGGGGCTGATCCTGATCGACGGCGCGGTGCCGCAGTCGGTCCGCTCGGTCGAGGCGAACCTCAGGAAGCTCGGCTTCCGGATCGAGGACGTGAAGCTGATACTCAGCACCGAGCCGCATTTCGACCATGCCGGCGGCCTCGCCGCGCTGGCCCGCGACAGCGGCGCGACCGTGCTGGCGGGAGCCTGGGCGGTAACCGCGCTCAAGCAGGGCATGAGCACGCCGGACGATCCCCAGGCCGCCTGGCTCGTCCCCTTCCCCGCCGTCTCGCGCGTGCGCGCGGTCAAGGATGGCGAGGTGATCCGGCTGGGCAATGTCGCCGTCACCGCCCGCGCCACGCCGGGGCATACCCCGGGCAGCATGAGCTGGACCTGGCGCAGCTGCGAAGGCGGTGCATGCAGGACGATAGTGTTCGCCTCGAGCATCAATCCGGTCGCGGCGAACGGCTATCGGTTCACGAAGCACCCCGAGGTCGTCGCCAGCTTCCGCGCCTCCCACGCGAAATTCCGAGCCATGCCCTGCGACATCATGTTCAGCGCCCATCCCGACAATTCGGGCGGGGTCGAGAAGTACGCGCGCTTTGCCAGGAGCGTGCGCCCCAACCCCTATCTCGATCCCGGCGCCTGCCGCGCCTATGCCGCCCGCTCCGCAAAGGCATTGGCGGAGCGCCTCGCCGACGAGAAGGCGGGCAAGGCCAAATGATCCGCCACGCGCTCGCGCTCTGGCTGCTCGGCGCGAGCGCACCCGGGTCACTGCTGCACGGGATCGGTGCCGAAGGCAGTGGACCTGCGCTTCTGCGACAGCGGGCACCAACCGGCTTTTGGAGGAAACATGTGTAGAGGCTGTGCAGGCGCTACCCGAAGCTGGCCTGGAACGCCGTCGGCATGAGGGACACATGCGCCTCCAGCGGCGGCCTGAGTTCGAACGCACGCGGCTCGCGAGCGAAGTTCCAGAGGCGAACGAGGCACCATGCATCGCGCCGATCCTGTGAGACCGCCAGCTCGTTGCGCGATATGTGAAAGGGCGTTCGATCCCAGCCGTTGGTCGTCTTCACCTCAATCAGGCGCTCTCGCCCGTCAGGCTCGAAGCTGGCGATATCATAGCCTGCCCCGTCCCCGTCGAGATCGGAGACCCAGCGTATTTGCCGCGCCAGGTCGGTGCGTCCGATTGACGTGAGTGCAGAGCGCTCATGCTCCAGAACCCGCTCTTCGCCTGCCCTGCCCAGTGCCCGATTGCGCGCGTCACGCTCCGCCACGTCGAAGCGGTGCGCAACCGCCTGCATCTTCTCCCACTCGTCCGGAGGTGGCGCGTTGCTAAGCGTGGGAGGTGGGCCGATCCAGAGCGCGGGCGCCTCCCGAATAGCGCTGGACGCACCCGATCCAATCCTGGTCGCCGACGCCAGCCAATCGGGATGTCGCGCCAGCCACCGTGCCACGGCGTCGACCAGCGATGTCTGAAAATTGAAGGCGGGCTTGTAGCCGGGGATCCAAGCCTCACCCAAGCCTTTCAGTACCGCGCTAATGTTCTGATGCTTGTATTCGATCGCGCCACGCGGCCGATCGATACGCTGCTGCAACCGGCGATTATGTTCGGCCTTGTTGTACGGGCGGCCAGCCTCATTGTCCGCCAGCATCGCGAAATAGTCCGCGACGATCGCGTCATTCTGCGCGTCGGTCCAATCGCCAGGCCCCATCCAGCCTGGCTAGAATAAACCCCACGCTCTGTCACGCGAGCAGGTGGGGCTCCGCTATCGAAGCCCCACCCTTCTCACCTCACCAGATGCGCACCCGGTCTGCGGGCGCGACATACTGCTTCTGGTCGGGCGTGATCTTCCACGCTTCGTACCAGGCATCGACGTTGCGCAGCGGGTTCACCGCGCGGACCTGGCCCGGCGAGTGCGGGTCGCCGACCAGTTGCTGGCGCAGCGCTTCGGTGCGGAACAACGTGCGCCACACCTGGCCCCAGCCGAGGAAGAAGCGCTGGTCGCCGGTGAAGCCGTCGATCACCTTGGCCTTCTTGCCTCCCAGCGACTGGTGGTAGGCGTCGAGCGCGATCAGAACACCGCCGAGATCGCCGATATTCTCGCCCATCGAGGCGCGGCCGTTGATGTGCACGCCCGGCAGCCCCTCGAAGCTATAGGCCTCATATTGCGCGCCGAAGCGCACTGCCTGGGCTTCGAACTTGGCGGCGTCTTCCGGCGCCCACCAGTCGCGCAGCACGCCGTTGCCGTCGGACTTGCGGCCCTGGTCGTCGAAGCCGTGGCTGATCTCGTGCCCGATCACGCCGCCGATGCCGCCATAGTTGATCGCATCGTCCGCCTGCGGATCGAAGAACGGTGCCTGCAGGATCGCCGCGGGGAAGACGATCTCGTTCTTCACCGAGTTGTAATAGGCGTTCACGGTCTGCGGGGTCATGCCCCATTCGGCCTTGTCGACCGGCCCGCCCAGGCGCTTGCGGCGATAGTCCCATTCGAAGCGGCCGGAACGCTCGGCATTGCCGACCAGGTCGCCTGCTTTCACCTCGAACGCCGAATAATCACGCCATTTGTCGGGATAGCCGATCTTGACCGTGAATCCCTTCAGCTTCGCCTGCGCCTGCTCCTTGGTCGCCGGGCTCATCCAGGCGAGGTTGTTGATGCGACCGGCGAGCGCGACGCGCAGGTTCGCGACCAGCGTGTCCATCTTCGCCTTGGAAGCCGGCGGGAAATAGAGCGCGACATAGTCGCGGCCCACGCCCTCGCCGATTCCGCGCTCGGTGAACGCCACCGCGCGCTTCCAGCGCTCGCGCTGCTGGGGCTGGCCGTTCATGAACTTGGAGCGGAACTCGAACTGCGCATCAACGAAGCGCTTCGAGAGCAGCGGCGAGATATCGTCGGTGGTGCGGAAAGCCTGCCAGGCCTTGAGCGTCTCCAGGTCGGTATCCGCGAACACCTTGGCGATCGCCGGGATCGCGGTGTTCTGCGCGACGATCACGCGATCGGCGCTGGACAGGCCCGCGCCGACCCAGAAGGCATCCCAGTCGAATCCCGGCGCCTGCACCTTCAACTCTGCCGGAGTCACCGGATTATAGGTCTTGTCGCGGTCGCGGCTCTGCACGCGCGTCCAGTGCGCTTTGGCGATGCTGGTCTCCAGCGCGACCACCTTGTCGGCCGCCGCCTCTGCATCGGCCCATCCTGCCATGCCGAGCATCTGCGCGACATATTGCTTGTAGCGCGCAACCTGCGGCGCGAACTTGGCGTCGAGATAGAGGTCGCGGTCGCCCAGGCCCAGGCCCGACTGGCGCAGGTAGAGCGCATAGACGTCCGGGTTCTTGGCATCGTCGCTCACGCCCGCGCCGAAGAAGCTGGCCCCGAAGCCGCCGAGCGTGCGGCCCATCAGCCCGCTCATCTCGCCCTTGGACGCAACCGCGCGGATCGCGCCCAGGCGCTCGGTGAGCGGCTGCGCGTCGAGCTTCTCGGCCAGCGCCTCGTCCATGAAGCCGCTATAGAGGATCGCTGCCTTCATCCGGTCCGGATGCGCGCTGTCGGTGGCGCTGTAGCCCGAGATCAGGCTGCGCAGGCGCACTTCGGACAGGTCGCGCAGCACCGCGAAGGCGCCGAAGGACGAACGGTCGGCCGGGATCTGGGTGCGGTCGTTCCAGGCACCGTTGACGAACCGATACCAGTCGTCGCCCGGCTTCACGTTCTTGTCCATGCCGGTCAGGTCGAAGCCCCAGGCGCCATAGCGCGTGGCCCCGGCGTCAGCGGCGGCACCCGCAGCAACGGGCGCGGCGGATTGCTGGCTGAAACCGATCGCAGGCACGGCAAGCGCGGCCATGGCCGATGCGAGCAGCAGATATTTCTTCAATGGAGGTCCCCCGAATTGAGACGTTTAGGCGCGTCTGGGGGCAAGTTGTCACGGCGTGAGGGGCTGCGCAATATCCTTACGCGAAGCCGCAACACTCCGAAACACGGACAAACCAAAAAGCCCGCCGGTCACAGGGACCAACGGGCTTGTAATGGTGGGCGCGGTAGGGATTGAACCTACGACCCCACCCGTGTGAAGGGTGTGCTCTACCACTGAGCTACGCGCCCATTGGCCAGGTTCGAAAACCCTTGCGGCCGAAATGGGAAGCGGGCCTTTAGGCGGCACAGCCCCAGCTGTCCAGCCCCCAAACCCGCTTTTGTGCAGTCTTAGTTGACTGCGTCCTTGAGGCCCTTGCCCGCCTTGAACTTGGGCTGGTTCGACGCCTTGATGGTCATCGGCTCGCGCGTACGCGGGTTGCGGCCCGTCGACGCCTTGCGCTTGCTGACCGAGAAGGTGCCAAAGCCGACCAGGCGAACCTCATCGCCCTTCTTGAGCGCGGCCTGGATGGCATCGAACACGGCCTCTACAGCCTTGCTCGCATCGCCCTTACCAAGGCCCGAGGTATCGGCGACCTGTCCGATCAGCTCTTGCTTGTTCATTTCGTGACTTTCCCCCTCATGAAATTCGCACAAATACGTGAGTCGCGGCGGCAGGCCGAGCTATCACGTCAGCACGCCGCCGCCCGGACTGTCAAAACGTTTCGGCCCGCTTTTCCCTCGAAGTGACGAAAAGGTTACGGTCAGCGAACGGCTGGGGTTGCCCTGCATCAATGATGCAGGGGGTCCCCCATTCCGGTGGGAGCAGCCGGTGGCTGGGTGGCCAGTTCATCGGCTTCGGTCCAGTCGATCGGCGTAAGCGGCTCGGTGAGCGCCAGGCGCAGCACCTCGTCGACATGCTTGACCGGCACGATCTCCAGCCCGTCACGGATGTTCTGCGGAATCTCGGCGAGGTCCTTCTGGTTCTCGTCAGGGATCAGCACCGTCTTGATGCCCCCCCGCAGCGCCGCGAGCAGCTTTTCCTTGAGACCGCCGATCGGCAGTACGCGGCCGCGCAGCGTGACCTCGCCCGTCATCGCGATGTCCTTGCGCACCGACACGCCGGTGAGCGTCGAGACAATCGCGGTGACCAGGCCGATGCCGGCGGACGGACCGTCCTTCGGCACCGCGCCTTCCGGCAAGTGGACATGGATGTCCTTGCGCTGGAGCAGGCTCGGCTTGATCCCATAGACCGGGCTGCGCGCCTTGACGAAGCTGAATGCGGCCTCGACCGATTCCTTCATCACGTCGCCCAGCTTGCCGGTCGTCTTGATCGCACCCTTGCCGGGCACGGTGACACTCTCGATGGTCAGCAGTTCGCCGCCCACCTCGGTCCAGGCCAGGCCGGTAACCGCACCGATCTGGTTCTCTTCCTCGCCCATATCGTGACGATACTTCTGCACCCCGGCGAACTCGTGGAGGTTCTCCGGCGTGATCGTCACGCTATCGGCCTTGCCTTCCAGGATCTTGCGCAGGGCCTTGCGGGCGAGCTTGGCGATCTCCCGCTCCAGCGTACGCACGCCCGCCTCGCGGGTGTACTGCTGGATCAGCTTGCGCAGGCCTTCAGGCGTGAGGGTGAACTCACCCTCCTTGAGCCCATGCGCCTCGATCTGCTTCTCGATGAGGTGCCGCTCGGCAATCTCGACCTTCTCGTCCTCGGTATAACCTTCGAGGCGGATGATCTCCATGCGGTCGAGCAGCGGCTGCGGCAGGTTCAGCGAGTTCGCGGTGCACACGAACATCACGTCCGAAAGATCGATGTCGATCTCCAGATAGTGATCGTTGAACTTGTTGTTCTGCTCCGGATCGAGGACCTCGAGCAGCGCCGAGGCGGGATCGCCGCGGAAATCCTGGCCAAGCTTGTCGATCTCGTCGAGCAGGAACAGCGGGTTCGACGTACCGGCCTTCTTCAGGTTGGTGACGATCTTGCCCGGCAGCGAGCCGATATAGGTGCGGCGGTGGCCACGGATCTCGGCCTCGTCGCGCACGCCGCCCAGCGACTGACGGATGAACTCGCGCCCGGTCGCCTTGGCGATGCTCTTGCCCAGCGAGGTCTTGCCGACGCCCGGCGGGCCGACGAGGCACAGGATCGGCCCCTTCAGCTTGTTGGTGCGCGCCTGGACCGCGAGATACTCGACGATCCGGTCCTTGACCTTCTCGAGCGCATAATGGTCCTCGTCAAGCACGCCCTGCGCCTCGGCGATGTCCTTCTTGAGCTTCGACTTCTTGCCCCAGGGCAGGCCCAGCAGCACGTCGAGATAGTTGCGCACCACCGTCGCCTCGGCGCTCATCGGCGCCATGGTCTTGAGCTTCTTGAGCTCCGACTGGGCCTTGGTGCGCGCTTCCTTCGACAGCTTGAGCGTGGCGATCTTCTGCGTCAGCTCGGCGACTTCGTCGCCATCGCCTTCCTCGCCCTCATTGCCCAGCTCGCGCTGGATCGCCTTGAGCTGCTCGTTGAGGTAATATTCGCGCTGCGTCTTCTCCATCTGGCGCTTCACGCGGCTGCGGATCTTCTTCTCGACCTGCAGCACGCCGAGCTCGCCTTCCATGAAGGCGAACACCATCTCGAGGCGCTTCATCGGATTGGTCTCGACCAGCAGCGACTGCTTGTCGGAAACCTTGACGGCAATGTTGGCGGCAACCGCGTCGGCCAGGCGCGAGGCGTCCTCCAGCTCACCGAGCTGCACGGCGGTCTCGGCCGGCAGCTTGCGGTTGAGCTTGGCGTAGTTCTCGAACTGGTCGACGACCGAACGCATCAGTGCCTGGATCTCGCTACCTTCGACGGCATCGTCGTCGATCGGCGCGACCTCGGCAGTCAGGAAGGCGCCGCCTTCCTGCATGGTAACAAGCGAGCCGCGCTCCTTGCCGGCGACGAGCACGCGCACGGTGCCGTCGGGCAGCTTGAGCAGCTGGAGGACTTCGGCGGAGACGCCGGTATCGTACAGGTCTTCGCGGCCGGGATCATCCTCTGCCGGATCGAGCTGGGCGACGAGGAAGATCTCCTTGTCGTCGGCCATCGCTGCCTCGAGCGCGGCGACCGACTTGTCGCGGCCCACGAACAGCGGCACGATCATGTGCGGGAAGACGACAATGTCCCGAAGGGGAAGAACGGGGTAGGACTGCTTCATGAATACTCCTGAGCCCGTACAGGGCTCCTATCCTCCATTATATGGTGGCCGCGGAGCCCGCATCAATCGGCGAACGCTCTTAGGATGCGGAGTGTTGCTTCCCATTGCGGCACGGGCAAGCATTTTTCCTGCCCCCGACCTGGCCGAACAGGCGATCGAAGCACTGGGCGGACGAAAATTATTGAGCCGCGTCAGGGTGTTAAAGTGGGATGGCCGAGCAACCATCTACACTGGCATGCGGGACAATCCTGTGGAAATCGCGGTCGAGACGAGAGTTACTCCCTTTGGCCAGGCGATTTCCCGTAGCTGGTTGCCCCTGCACGGCTCCTGGACTGCCAGGACGATGACGGTCGAACCGAGCGGCGGGTTCGTGGAACAGGCCGGAAAGCGGACTCCCTGCCCGCTCCCCAGGCGCTGCACGAGCTGCAGCAATTCGGCATCTACGGCTATCTGCTTCTCGTCGGCGCACGATTGCGCGCCGAAGGTAACGATGTGATCGCACAGAGAGAGGGATTCCCCGATATCCGCTTCACGCTGGGCGCCGACGGCCGCCCTGCTACAGGCACCTATCAGGTCGATTCTCCCGACGGAGGCCCGACGATCGAAGAGAAGCTGATCTTCGAGGGTCGCGTGCGCTCGCCAAACAGGATCGCGTGGCCTGCCCGCATCCAGGTGCTGCAAAAAGCATTTGATTTTGATCTCCGGATCGACGCCTTTGACGTCGAACTCGCCTGAAGGAGGCTCTCATCCGTACGTCCCTGTTCCTCGCCGCCTCCACCCTGGCGCTTGTCACCACTTCCGCGGGCGCGCAGACGATCAAGCCCGGCGAGCCGCCGATCACCCCGACCACGCAGGAATCGGGCGGCCCGATCAGTCCGGAGCGCGCCGCGCTGCACCTCGACCATGCCGATCTCGCAATCGAGGTGTTTCCCGACAAGCAGCGCATCGAAGGTACCGGCACGCTGACCATCACCAGCGCGATTGCCCAGAAGGCGCTGCAGATCGATCTCGACAAGAACCTGCCGGTCAGCGCGGTGAGCGTGGACGGCAAGGCGCTGACCGCCGCGGACTGGAGCAATCCGGAAGGGCGGCTCACCGTCACCCTGCCCCACCCGCTCAAGGCCGGCGGCAAGGTGGTAGTGAAGATCACCTATGGCGGCACGCCGCACGTCGCCGTGCGCGCGCCCTGGGATGACGGCATGGTCTGGGCGAAGACGCCGGGGGCGGACCGCCAGCCCTGGATCGCAAGCACCGCCGAAGGCTATGGCTGCGACCTGTTCTGGCCCTGCCTCGATTTCCCGCGCGGCGAGCCGGACACGGTCGACCTGCACATCACGGTGCCCAAGGGGCTGAAGGCCGCCGGCAACGGCAAGCTGGTGAAGGTGGACGAGCTTGCCGATGGCCGCTCGACCTGGAACTGGTCCGCGCGCAGCCCCAATCCCTATTCGGTGACGCTGCAGATCGCGCCCTACAAGCTGCTCCAGGCGGACTATAAGAGCCGCTTCGGCAATACGATCCCGATGCAATATTGGTATCTGCCGGGCCGCGACGAGAAGGCCAAGAAGCTGTTCGACGAGTTCGCGCCGTCGCTCGACTTCTATGAGAGCGTGATCGGCCCCTATCCCTGGGGTGACGAGAAGGTGGGCGTCGCTGAGACCCCGCATCTCGGCATGGAGCACCAGACGATCAACGCCTACGGCAACAACTACAAGCAATACCCGTCGGGCTTTGACGAGATCTTCCAGCACGAGCTCGGCCATGAATGGTTCGGCAACCAGGTGTCGGCCGGCAATTGGGACGATTACTGGCTGCACGAGGGCTTCGCCCAGTACATGCAGCCGCTCTATGGCCGCTGGCGCGAGGGCGAGGCGCGCTATGCGATCATGATGGAGGATTTCCGCCTCTCGATCACCAACCACGCGCCGATCGTCTCGGGCCAGATCCGCACCGAGGAGCAGGTCTATGAAGAGGACAATGGCGGACCGGGCCAGGACATCTACGTCAAGGGCGCCTGGATCCTCCACACGCTGCGCAACCTGATCGGCGACGACAAGTTCCTCGATGCCACGCGCCTGCTCGTCTATGGCCGGACCGATCCCAAGCCCGGCAATTTCAAGCCGCGCTTCGCGACTACACCCGAGTTCATCGGCTATGTGAAACAGGTGACCGGCCAGGACCTGCAATGGTTCTTCGACGTCTATCTCTACCAGGCCCAACTGCCGAAGCTGGTCGAGCAGCGCCAGGGCGATAGCTTGACGCTCAAGTGGGAAGTGCAGAACAACAAGCCCTTCCCGCTGCCGGTGGAAGTGTCGATCGACGGCAAGGTGAAGAAGGTCGAGATGCCGGGCGGCACCGCGACGCTGACCGTGCCCGCCGGGGCGCATGTCATCGTCGATCCGGATTCGCGCATCCTCAAATATTCGGCCGCGGTCGATGCGTTTCAGCGCTACGCCTATCGGAGGTGATCGATGATCGGACTGGTCCATCCCGAGCCCACCAGTATCTATGCGGTCGCCATCCTGTCCGGCAGCCTGCTCGTCTGGATCGTGATGCTGCTGATTGCGAAGGCCAGGCGCGGTCCAGCGGGCAGCGAGGTCACCAGCGAACGCGATTCGGGCTCGATGCTGGGCGTAGCGGTACAGGGGCTCGCCTTTTTCGCGGTGGGATTTGGTCCGCTCAAGCTGATCCTCGGGGCGCCGGACGGCGCCGCGATCGCCGTACTGCTGCTTGCCGGCGCCGTGCTGGCGCTGTTCTTCGCCTCCTCGCGGGCGATGGGCCGCAACTGGGCGATCGTCGCGCGCACCCGCGACGATCACCAACTCGTGACCTGGGGGCCCTTCGCGGTGATCCGCAACCCGATCTACGTCGCGCTGTTCGCCTGGATCCTCGTCATGGCGCTGGCACTCGGCCATTGGCGCGGCCTGCTGATCGCGGTGCCGCTCTACTGGATCGGGACCTGGATGCGCGTGCGGCGCGAAGAAGCGCTTCTCCGCGCACAGTTCGGCGCCGACTATGACGCCTATGCCGCGCGCGTGAAGCGCTTCGTACCCGGGCTCCTCTGAGCCCGGGGGAAAGTTACTCCTCGATCAGCCCGCCATCGGGCCGCAGCACCTTGGCCAGTACGAAGCCGAAGGCGATCTGCCAGGGCACATAGATCTTGAGCAACTGGAGCCAGTCGCCGGGGAAGCCCTGGTTTGCCGTAACGGTCGTCATGTAGAGATAGACGACCAGCGCGCCGAGGCCCGCAAGCAACGCAGTGCCGAACACCGCGAAGATTGCCGTGGCGATCCCCGGCCGGCCAAGTCCGCTGCCCAGCACGAACAGCAGCGCCAACCCGGAGCCGACACCGCCGCCGATCAGGCCGAACCGCATCGGATCGGTCGACAGGCTGACCTGGTTCGCCAATTGGGCGGCCGCCCAATGTGCGAAGGTGAGCCCGACGATCAGCACGGCGATCTTCATCACCAGCTTGTGGCCTCGCCCGGCCCAGACGAGGGGCAAAGTAAGCAACGGCGTGATCCACACCGCTCCGTTGGCGACATTCGCCAAGGTGAGCACGCACAACGCCGCTATGAAGAACAGATGGCCAAGGACGAGCCATTTGAAAGCCGTGCCCGCAGCGGAATCGAGCGCAAGATTGAACGACGAATGATACTCGCGGGGGTCTTCGTCCGCGAGGATTGCAGCATCAGACATAGGACAACTCCTTTATCCGGCTAATACAGCGAGGGTGCGCCTCATCTTGAGTCGCGTCAACAAAAGTCGATCTTGCAGCGCAGCGAAGATCGGGCGACATTCCAGCGCGTTGGAGCCGGCATTTCGGGGGGAAGCGTGGCGGACGAGAAGCTCTGGAATAGCGACCTTGCGCCCACCGGGCCGGAACAGCTCAACTGGGCCTGGTATCACTATGCCGCGCTGTGGATCGGGATGATCGTCGCGGTGCCGGCCTGGATGCTCGCAGCCGGGCTCGTCGAGCAGGGCATGTCCGCAGCCCAGGCCGCGCTGACCGTACTGCTCGGCAATGTTGTCGTCCTCATTCCGATGCTGCTGATCGGCCATGCCGGCGCCCGCCACGGCATTCCCTATGCGGTGCTGGTCCGCGCCTCGTTCGGCACCGCCGGCGCGCGGCTTCCTGCCCTTGCCCGCGCTCTGGTCGCCTGCGGTTGGTACGGCATCCAGACCTGGATCGGTGGCGAAGCACTGCTCACCCTGCTCGGCGTGGCACTCGGCAGCGACCTTCGCGGCGCTCAGCTACCGCTGCTCGGCATCGGAATCGGCCAGCTGATCGCCTTCCTTGCCTTCTGGTCATTCCAGCTTTTCTTCGTGCGCAAGGGTCTGCTGACCATCCGTCGGCTCGAGACCTGGACGGCACCGGTGAAGATCCTGGTCTGCATCGCTCTGGTCTGGTGGGCCGTGGACGCCGCAGGCGGGCTAGGCCCGATCTTCAACGCACCGTCGGCCTTTGCTCCCGGCGGTGCGAGGCAGGGCCAGTTCTGGACGGTGTTCTGGCCTGCACTCACCGCAATGGTCGGCTATTGGGCAACGCTGGCGCTCAACATTCCGGACTTCACCCGTTTCGCCCGTTCCCAGCGCGACCAGTTGATCGGGCAGTTGATCGGCCTGCCGCCGATGATGGGCCTGATCGCGCTCGCCAGCGTCATCACCACCAGCGCGACCGTGACCATCTATGGCGAAGCGATCTGGGATCCGGTCGCGCTCGCCGGCCGATTCGAGGGGCCCTTGGTGCTGCTCGGCCTCCTGGTGATCAGCATCGACACGATCTCGTGCAACATCGCCGCGAACCTTGTCTCCGCTTCCTACGACTTCTCATCGGTCTGGCCGTCGAAGGTGAACTACCGCGCTGGCGGCATGATCACCGCGACCATTGCGATCCTGATGATGCCCTGGAAGCTCCTTGCCTCCAGCGGCGGCTACATCTTCGTCTGGCTCACCGGCTATTCGGCGCTGCTCGGCCCGATCGCCGGCATCCTCATCGCCGACTATTGGCTGATCCGGCGCACCGAGCTGTTGGTCCCGGATCTCTACCGCACCGACGGCGCCTATCGCTATCGCGGCGGCTGGAACCCGGCGGCATTGATCGCCTTTGCGGCCGGCCTGCTGCCCAACCTGCCCGGTTTCCTGGCCACCGCCGTGCCTTCGATCTTCTCGGCAGGGGCGCTGTGGATGGCGATCTATACCTGGGCCTGGTTCATCGGCCTGGCGATCGCCCTGGCAATCTACACCCTGTTGATGCGGAAGCAGGGATGAACGGCTGGAAAAAGGGTCGTGGCGCATTGGGCGCACTCGCGCCGCTGATCGGCAGCTGGACCGCACGGCCGGGCGGCCCCGAACCCGCGAGCCAGGCCAATTGCAGCCGCCGTTTCGAGCGAATCTGGAATGGCGCCTTTATCCGGCTCGACGCGCAGTGGAGCGGCATGGGCTATGAGGAGATGGCGCTGTTCGGCAAGGACAGTGACGGCACCCTTGCCTTCTGGTCGTTCACTTCGGACGGCAAGCGATCACAGGGCAAGCTCGCCGACGCCAGCGATATCCATCCGGAAGCCATCGCCTTCGAAGCGGAGATGCCGGCCGGGCTGGCGCGCTTTGCATATTGGCCCGGCTTGGGGGAGGGATTCGACTTTGCGGTGGAGAGCCGCACGAAACGCGGGTGGAACCGCTTCCTTCTCCACCATTATCACGCCAACTAGGCCCGCCGCCCGAGCCGCATCAGCCAGGCGAGGAAAAACGCCAGACAGGCCTGCCAGGGCAGATGCACGCACTCGAACCAGAAGACGAAGCGCGAGGACTTGAGTTCATATTCGAGCGCGTTGGTCAGCTGCAGCCCCTCGGCCATGCCCCATGCCCCCAAGACGGTCAGCGCCGCGATCCCGAACAGGATGATCGCCCGGCTGGCGGCGGTGAACGGCGCCAGGCGCAGCGGCACCAGCAGCATCAGCGCCAGCACGCCGCCGGCAAGGCCACCCACCGCCCCGGTGCCCAGGTCACGCACCCAGGTCTGGGTGCCCGGCTCGAACGAGTAACTCAGCATCGCATGCCGCCACGCGAGATAGTTGGCCGCGACATGCGCGCAAGTCAGCACCGCGGAAAAATAGACCACCCTTCGCACCCAGCCGCGCTGCCGGGCGCTGGCGAACAGATAGGGCATGCCGAACAACGGCGTGAGATACAGGCTGGGCCCGATCACCGGCGCCAGCACGTCCTTGGGATCGGGATAGAGCAGCACCGCGACCGCCAGCGCCACCGCATAGCTCACCGCGCCGACCAGCAGCCAGATGAAGGCATGCCAGAAACGAACGTTGCGGCGCCGGGCATGCGCGTCCGTGCTGGTCAAAGCGTGCCCCCGATCGCCATCGGGCCGCATGATGGCGCATCGCACAAAGAGTACAAGTTCCCCGGGGGGGGGGGGGGGGGGGGGGGGGG
>NZ_JASATQ010000038.1:0-49524 GCF_038440415.1 Sphingomonas sp. OTU376
CGCGCGCCCGCGCCCCCCCCCCCCCCCCCCCCCCCCCCCCCCCCGGGGAAGCAGGTCTGTCGAGCCGGCGGATAGGCAAGCTCAGTTGCCCGGTGCAGGCGCTGCCGGAGCGGGTGCATCGGCGGGCGGGGGCGGCGGCGGGCCCATGCGGTGGTGACCGGGGCCGCCCGGCCCCTCACGGCCGGGACCGAAGCCGGGGCCGCCATGCGGACCGCGCTCGGGGCCGCCGCGACCGCCGCGGTGGAAGCCATGGCCGCGGCCGTGCATGCGGTGCTGTTCGAAGCGGCCGAAGCGGATTTCCTCGCGGGAGAGCTTGCCGTCCTTGCTGACGTCGAACTTCTCGAAGCGGGCGGCGGCGGCCTTCATCCACTCGTCCTTGCTGACGAAGCCGTCCTTGTTGAGGTCCATCGGGTTGTGACGCGGGGCGCGCTGTTCCGCCTTGGGCGGGGTGCGGTCCTGCGGAGCCGCCATCGCGGCGCCGGTGCCGAAGGTGAGGGCGCTGGCTGCGAGCAGCGCGGCGAATTTCAGTTTCATCATGCCTTTTCTCCGCTCCAGTGATGTCTGGATGAGGAAGGATTAGGCCCAGGCTGTCGCGCGGGTTTCTCGGAACGGGGGCGAAATTGTCGCAACTTGTCGGGCGTGGCGCTGCGTTGCCAATAGCGATGATAGCGGTATCATCTGTGCAAAATCGAGCAGGAGAGGGCAATGCGGGACTGGGCGTTCGACAGGCGCGGGGCGATGGGGCTGTTCGCGGTCGCGGGGGCCGCGCTGGCCGCTCCGAGGGCCCGGGCGAAGCGTGCGGCCGCTGCTGCGAACCTGCTCTGGTACGAACAGCCGGCCAGGGAATGGACCGAGGCGCTGCCGATCGGCAATGGCCGGATCGGCGCAATGGTGTTCGGCGGGATCGGCGAGGAACGGCTGCAGCTCAACGAGGATACGCTCTGGGCTGGCGGCCCCTATGATCCGGTCAATCCGGCGGCGAAGGCGGCGCTGCCCGAGGTGCGACGGCTGATCTTCGAGGGCAGGTTCGCCGAGGCGGAGAAGCTTGCGAACGAGAAGCTGATGGCGACGCCGCTTCGGCAGGCGGCGTACCAGACGATCGGCAGCCTGGGGATAGCGATGCCCGGGCTCGATGCGGTACGGGCGACCGGGTATCGGCGCAGCCTCGACCTCGACGCGGCGCTGGCCGAGACGGAGTTCGCGATCGACGGCGTGGCCTATCGCCGCCGGGTGATCGCCTCGCCGGTCGACCAGGTGATCGCGGTGGAACTGGGTGCCAGCCGGCCGGGCGCGGTTTCCTGCCGGCTCTCCTTCACCTCGCCCGAGAAGAAATGGACGATGCGGGCCGACGGGAACGCGCTGGTATTGAGCGGGCAGAATGATCCGCATGGCGCGATCGCGGGCGCGCTGCGCTTCGAGGCGCGGGTGGAAGTCGAAGCCAGAGGCGGGCGGGTGCGTGCCGAGGGCGATGCGCTGGTGGTCGAGGGTGCCGATGGCGTGACGCTGCGGATCGCGATGGCGACCAGCTACAAGCGCTATGACGATGTCAGCGGCGATCCGACCGCGATCACCACGCGCCAGATCGCGGCGGCGCGGGGCAAGGGTTTTGCCGCGCTCGCCGCGGCGACGGCGGCCGAGCATCGCCGGCTGTTCCAGCGGGTGACGCTCGACCTGGGCAGTACCCCGGCAGCGGCGCTGCCGACCGACCGGCGCATCCGCGAGTCCGAGAGCAGCGACGATCCGGCGCTGGCGGCGCTCTACTTCCAGTATGCGCGCTATTTGCTGATCTGCTCGTCACGGCCGGGAACGCAGGCGGCGAACCTCCAGGGCATCTGGAACGACAAGCCGAGCCCGCCCTGGGGCAGCAAGTACACCATCAACATCAATACCGAGATGAACTACTGGCCGGCGCACACCACCAATCTGGCCGAGTGCGCGGAGCCGCTGGTCCAGCTGGTCCGCGAGATCGCCGAGACGGGGGCGAAGACGGCACGCGACATGTACGGCGCGCGGGGCTGGGTATGCCATCACAATACCGATCTATGGCGGGCGACCGCGCCGATCGACGGGGCAAAATACGGGCTGTGGCCGATGGGCGGGGCGTGGCTCTGCACGCACCTATGGGAGCGGTACGAGTACGCGCCGGACCGCGCGTATCTGGAGTCGATCTGGCCGATCCTGGCGGGGGCCTGCCGGTTCTTCCTCGATACGCTGCAGGTCGATGCCGAGACCGGGCACCTGGTCACCAACCCCTCGCTCTCGCCCGAGAACGGGCATGGCCATGGCTCGTCGCTGATCTTCGCGCCGACGATGGACAGCCAGATATTGCGGGACCTGTTCGACCAGACGGTTGCGGCTGCCGGCGTGCTCGGGCGCGATGCGGCGCTGGTGCGCGAGATCGGGGCGGCCCGGGCCAAGCTGCCGCCGATGCGGGTGGGCAGGCAGGGCCAGCTGCAGGAATGGCCGTTCGACTGGGACGACGATGCCGAGGATGTCCACCACCGGCATGTCTCGCACCTCTACGGGCTCTATCCGAGCCACCAGATCGATCCGGAGCGCACGACCGAACTCGCGGCGGCGGCGAAACGCAGCCTCGAGATCCGCGGCGACAAGGCGACCGGATGGGCGACGGCGTGGCGGATCAACCTGTGGGCGAGGCTGCGCGACGGCGACCACGCGCACGGGATCCTGAAGTTCCTGCTCGGGCCCGAGCGCACCTATCCCAACATGTTCGACGCGCATCCGCCCTTCCAGATCGACGGCAATTTCGGCGGCGCGGCGGGGATCGTCGAGATGCTGGTGCAGAACCGCGGTGCGCGGATCGACCTGCTGCCGGCGCTGCCGGGGGCATGGCGCGAGGGCAGGGCGAACGGCCTGCGTACGCGGGGTGGCTGCACGATCGACCTTTCCTGGCGGAATGGGAAGCTGGAGCAGGCGCGGCTGCGCGGCACCATTGCCGGAACGCGGGAGGTCCATCTGGGCGGCAAGGCGCGGACGGTGCGGATCGTGCCCGGGCGGGAAGTCCGCCTGTCGGCACGCGACTTCGCCTAGCCTTCGGGCGTGTCGCCGCCCTCGAGCGTCGGCAGGGTGAAGGTGAACACCGCGCCGCCCGCCGGATCATTGGCGGCGGCGAACACGCCGCCATGCAGCTCGACGATGCGCTTCGAGATCGACAGGCCGATGCCCATGCCCTCGCTCGCGCTGTTGGCCGAGAAGCGCTGGAAGAGCTGGTTCAGCGTCTCCGGCGGCAGCCCGGGGCCATTGTCGCGGCACTCGATCTCGATCATCTGGTCGTCCGCGGCATGGGCGGTGATCCGGATCTGCGGGTCCTCGGTGCCCGCCTTGCGCAACGCCTCCAGCGCATTGCGCAGCAGGTTGACCAGGACCTGCTGGACCTGGACGCGATCGACAAATGCGCTGAGATTGTCCGGGTCGACCTGATAGTCGATCTGGGCGGCGAGGCGGCCGGAGCCGACCAGCACCAGTCGCACCGCGTCCTCGATCAGCGGGCGCATCGGCTCGACGCTGCGCTCGGTATCGTTGCGCTCGGTGAAGCTGCGCAAGCGGCGGATGATCTCGCCGGCCTGCATCACCTGCTCGCGGGCGTTGCCGACCAGCTCGGTGCCCGGCCCCTCGGTACCGCTGACCTTGGCGACCATCGCGGCGGCGGAGAGATAGTTGGCGGCGGCGGTGAGCGGCTGGTTGAGCTCGTGCGCGAGATCGGCGGCGGCCTCGCCCATGGCGCTCTGGCGGGCGAGATGGGCGAGCTCGGCGTTGAGCTGGGCGACCTGGTCGTCGATGCCGAACTGGGTGGACATGTCGCGGATGAAGACCGTCAGGCACTCCTCGTCCCCGGTCTCGACGCGGCCGGCGCGGACTTCGACCGGAAAGGTCGATCCGTCGCGGCGCAGCCCGACCGCGCTGAGCGGCTCGGCATCGGCCGGGCGCAGCTCGCGCCCGCGCAGGCCGGCGAGCTCGCCTTCGTAGCGGATGCTGTTGGCGGCGGGGGCGAGCATGGTGACCGGCTGGCCGACGACTTCGTCCGCCGAATAGCCCCACAGCTTCTCGGCTGCCTTGCTGAAATCGAGGATCGTGCCGCTTTCGTTGATCAGCACCACCGCGTCGGGCACCATCGCCAGCACCGCGCTAAGCTTCGCCTCGCGGATCGCGAGCGCGCGGCTCTGCGCCTCGGAATGGCGGACCGCGCGGGCCAGCACCCAGGCGAGGATCACCACGTCGAGAGTGAGAACCAGGAACTGCGCCGCATTGAAGCCGAGCAGCCCGGACTGGACGGTGACGAACCCGAGCAGGGACGGGATGACCGGAAGGATGATGATCGCGGGCGCCAGCTGCGAAAGCAGCGACCAGCTTCGCTCGCCGGGCTGGCGGCGCATCGCGTAGAGGATCAGCGCGGTGGCGGGGGCGAGCGCCAGCATGGTCGAGATCGCCGAGCGCCCGAGAAACCCGGGCGTGGCGCCGCCCGCGGCGAGCAACGCGGCGGTCGCCAGCAGGGTAAGCGCGATCGTCGCACTGGCGAGGATGACGCCGATGATCTGGTGGATGCGCCGGTTCGAAGTGACGCCCAGTGCAGCCAGCGCACCAGCGGTCTGCATCGCGGCGGTTCCACCGGGAAGAACGCCGTGGTTGCGCACGCCCATCCGCAAGACGGTGTCGTAGAAGAACAGCCGCTCCAGGGCGAACGCGCCGGTCAGATACTGCACCACCGCAAGGCCGAGCAGCAGACCCGCGGGGATCAGGGCGATCCGCGCCAGCCTGGGTTGGCCGATCACCACCAGGAAGGTGGCAAGCGTCACGCTGCAGCCGATGAACGCAACGAGCGGCGCGACCGCATAGTTCGGATCGCCGAACCCGCGCAGCACCGGAATGCCGAGCAGCCAGCCGATCGTGGGCAGCGACAGGATCAGGCAGCTGATCCCGGCGAGCCAGGCGGGCAGGCGTGACGCGCCGAGAGCCGCCCAGCGGCCCCCGGATAACGTCTCAGCCTGTCTTTGTGCGGCCCTGCCTACCATGATCCTTCCGGATGCCGGGCCCATGCCCGTCCGGGCCCGTCATAGCAGGAAGCAGCCAAACTGGCGTAATCCGGAAAAACCGCAGGTCGCTGGAACGTTTCGCTCGCGCAACCCGTTGATGGGAAAACTCTAAATGGAGAGCGTGCCGATGCTTTGGACCGTCGTTGTCATCCTGCTGGTCTTGTGGCTGCTGGGCTTCACCTTCCACGTCGCCGGTGGGATCATCCATCTGCTGCTGGTGATCGCCATCGTGGTCGGCCTGATCCAGCTCTTCACGGGCCGCAGGGTCGTCTAGCCTTAGTCCCCGGGCGGCCCGAGATACGCTTCACCGTAGACTGCCTTGCGGAAGTCGCGGTGGAGCGAGACCTGGAAGGGCTTGGTCTGGACGAAGAACACGGCCGCCAGCTTGTTGGCGGGATCGACCCAGAACAGGGTGGAGGCCGCGCCGTCCCAGAAGAACTCGCCGACCGCACCGCGCTGTTCGTCAGGCGTCAGCGGCTGGCCCACGCGCACCGCGAAATCGAAGCCGAAGCCGACATTGCCCTTTCCGGGTAGCCAGCTCCGCTCCTTTATCCGGGGATCGAGCTGGTTGGTGGCCATCAGACGCACGGTGGCGGGCTTTAGGATGCGCACGCCGTCAAGGCTGCCCTGGCCGAGCAACATGCGGGCGAAGCGCATGTAATCGTCGATCGGCGCGACGATTCCGGCACCGCCCATGGTCATCGCCGGCTTGGGGAAATTGCGCTGGCGGGTGATGGCGTCGGGCTCGCGGCTGAGCTTCTTGTCGGCGCCGAGGATATAGGTCGCGGCAAAGCGATCGAGCCGCTCCATCGGCTGGGTCCAGGCCGCTTCCTTGATGCCGAGCGGCTGGAGAATGTGCTCGCGGACATAGTCCTCGAACTTCTGGCCGGAGAGCTTCTCGACGAGCAGCGCCTGCACATCGACCGCCGAGCTGTATCGCCATTCGCTGCCGGGTTCGAAGATCAGCGGCGTGTGCGCGAGGCGGTGCCCGAACTCGGCCAGATCATGATCGAGACCAAGCGGATCGGCGGCGGCAAAGGCCTTTTCCGCGTTGCTCGGGCCGTCGCCATAGGCGAAGCCAGCCGTATGGCGCAGCACGTCGCGGACGGTTACCGGACGCTTCGAGGGGCGCCAGACCGGCTGGCCCTGCGCATCGGTGCCGTCCTGCACGAGCATCGTCGCGAATTCGGGGAGATAGCGGGAAAGGGGATCGTCGAGCCCGAACCTGCCCTGTTCCCAGAGCTGCATCAGAGCGACGCCGGTGACCGGCTTGGTCATCGAATAGATCTGAACCAGCGTGTCGCGGCTGAACGGCCGGTTCGCCTCGCGATCGGCCAGACCGGTGGCGCCGAAATAGACTTCGCGCCCATCCTTCCAGACCAGCGCCTCGACGCCGGTGGCGCGGCCGCTGGCCACCATATCGGCGAGCGCGCGATCGATGCGCGCCTTGTCGATCCGGAACGTCGCCGTGGCGGCCGGTTTCTCCTGCGCCAGGGCGGGCAGGGGCTGCACGACCAGCAGCGCGGCGAGGATGGGCAGGACCTGTCGCATATGCTCTCCCACATTCTATTTTCCGTTGGTGGTAGCGTTACCCGGGTGGTGCGTACAGCTACGACCTTGGTCGCGTGTCAGGCACGCGCTTGCAGCATGGCGCGCCCTGCGCCAAAGAGGTTCGACCTTGCGGGGAGCCTTCATCTTGAACATCAGCCCGACCGACTTCGCCAGCCTGCTCTGCTCGCGGCTCTGCCACGATTTGCTGAGCCCGGTGGGGGCGCTCAACAATGGGCTGGAGCTGCTCGCCGACGAGCATGATCCCGAGATGCGCGCGCGCTGCCTGGAACTACTCAACGAGAGCGCCAAGGCGAGTGCCAACAAGCTGAAGTTCTTCCGCCTGGCCTTCGGCGCGGCCGGTGGTTTCGGCGAGACGGTGGATACGCGCGAGGCGCAGGCGGCGATCGAAGGGCTGTTCGGCGAGAACCACCGCGTCAATGTCGGCTGGATGGTCGAGGATCCTGTCCTCCCCAAGCAGGCGATCAAGGTGCTGATGAACCTGTCGCTGATCGGCGGCGACGCACTGATCCGCGGCGGTCAGCTCGATATCGGCGCCGAGATCGTCGATGGGAATATCGAGATCGTGGTGCGCGCCGACGGCCCGCGCATCGTGCTCGATCCCGAGCTGCGCAGCGCGCTGGCCGGCGGCAAGGACGATGTGCCGATCACCCCGCGCGCGGCGGCGGCCTATCTTGTCCATGCGCTGGTGACCCAGGGCGGCGGCGTGCTTCAGGTCAGCCCGCCGGATGCAGAGGTGCTGCTGTTCGGGGCGAGCTTCCGCGTCGCCTGAGATATTCGACTACAGTTGTAGTTGAACGATCAGCATCGCCATGACATGCTTGCGAGGTTCGCGGGCATGGGAGTGGCGTATGCGGGGCTTGAAGATCGCGGGGACGGTGCTGGCGCTTGGCGTGGCGACGCCCTGTACCGCGCAATCCTATCATGACCTGGTCGATGCCAGCGATGGCTTCAACGGCGTCGCGCTGGTCGGCACCGGCAAGCAGGTCCGCTTCGTCGAAGGGATCGGCCGGGCGGATGCCGCGAATGGTGTGCCGATGCTGGCGAATACGCGGTTCGAGACCGGATCGGTTTCCAAATGGGTCGCTTCGATCGTGATCCTCAAGCTGGTCGACCAGGGCAGGCTCGACCTCGATGCGCCGATAACCCGCTACCTGCCCGACTATCGCGCCGATACCGGTGCCCGGCTGACGCTCCGGCGGCTGATGAGCCATTCGAGCGGCGTGCCCAACGATATCCAGGCGGCGCGCAAGGATCCCGCCACGCGCGGCATCGAGATGGAGCAGATGGCGGCCGTACGGCGCTACGCAAGCGGCGACCTGGCCTTCGCGCCCGGCACCGAATGGGACTATTCGCACTCCAACTGGCTGATCGCAAAGGCCGTTGCCGAGCGCATCAGCGGCAAGCCCTATGCCGCCCTGGTCGAGCAGCTGCTGGTCCGGCCGCTGGGGCTGAAGGACAGTGGCGTCTATCGCGGCGACTCCGGCGCGGTGCGGGGCATGGCGCAGGGTTATGCGGCGCTTGTCCCCGAGCCGGTGCGCAAGCCCAACCCGGTGCCTGATTTCATGGCGATGGCTGGCGGTTTCTATACCAGCGCGCCGGATCTGCTGGTGCTGATGAACGCGGTGCTGGACGGCAGATTTCTCAGCCCGGCTTCGCGCAAGGCGCTGACGACCACGCTGATGCCCGACCAGCATTATGCGCTGGGTGGCCGGGTGCGGATCGAGAAGATCGGGGGGAGGGACCGCGAGGCGGCGTGGGAGGATGGCTCGAACGGCGGCTTCCGGATGCTCGCGCGCCGCGTGCTTGCCGACGGGCACACGGTAATCGTCCTCACCAACGCGAGCTATGACTATCAGAAGCTCGGCGACCTCGGCACGGCGCTGCTCGATGCCAGCTATGCGGGTGGCGAAGCCCGTTAGGCCTCGTCGAAGTCAGTTGCCCTCGACCGACCAGATCGTGCAGCGCGCGAGCCAGGTTTCGAGCTGTTCGATTAACTCGGTATAGGACCGCGTTTCGATGCTGTGCATCAGCTTTGCATTGGCGTCGAAAGCGAAAGGGGCATCGTTCTGGCGCCTGCCGCGTGCGTCGCGTGGCCAGGGTTGATATTGCACCGTTAGCTCGAAATGGCCGTCGGGGTTGTGCTCAGGCCGGAATTCCACGTCGATCACGAAGCGCCTGCCGGGGTTCGTGGCGTAGAACACACTGGAGCCGCCAAAATCGCCGTCCTCCACGCGCTTGTCGCGGTGGAGCTGGTTCCATCCGATGCTCCAGCCTGCCGGTATCCGCAGCGGAGTCAGCTCGGCATAGTCGGGTGCTTTCTCGCAATTGGCGAATGTTCCGGCTGATTTCCTGAAGGCGCGCGTACCGTCCATGCAGGACAGGGTTCCATGGACGATCGCGGTGCGCAAGCCGGCGTCTTTCGTCGGAGCAGCTAACGCCCTTTTAACCACCCATCCCGCACAAGACCCCCGCAAATTTGCTTTCCGGGGCCCCATGGACGACCTGCTGCAGGAATTCATCGCCGAGACGCGAGAAACGCTCGAAGCGCTTTCGGGCGAGATCGTCGCGTGGGAAGCGCATCCCGCCGATCGCGCACGCCTCGACGCCATTTTCCGCTTCGTGCACACCGTGAAGGGGAGCTGCGGCTTCCTCGACCTGCCGCGTCTCGGTCGCCTCAGCCATGCCGCCGAGGACGTGCTGGCACAGGTCCGCGACGGCAAGCGCGCGCCGGATCGCGCGCTGGTCAATGCCGTGCTCGCGGTGGTCGACCGGATCGGCGAGCTGGTCGAAGCCATCGAATCGGGCACCGGGCTGGATGACAGCGGCGACGAACTGCTGATCGCCGCGCTTGCCGAGGGCGCCGAGGAAATCGCCCATGCCGGCCCGATCGTCAGCCGTGCTCCGGCACGCAGCGTGCGCCTGAACGTCGACCTGCTCGACCGGATGATGTCCGGCATGTCGGATATGGTGCTCGCTCGCAACGAGCTGGCCCGGCGGCTGCGCCAGGGCGAAGTCGATCCCGCGATCGAGGCGGCGCTCGAGCGCCTGTCGCTCACCGTCGGCGAGATGCGCGACACGGTGACCCGCACGCGCATGCAGAAGATCGACGCGCTGTTCTCCGCGCTGCCGCGCATGGTGCGCGACACGGCGGCGGGGCTGGGCAAGTCGGTGATGCTCCAGGTCGAGGGCTCGGACGTCGAGCTCGACCGCGAGATGATCGAAGTGATGCGCGACCCGCTGGTCCACATCATCCGCAATTCGATCGACCATGGCATCGAGGCGCCGGCCGAGCGCCGCGCCGGCGGCAAGCGCGAGAATGGCCGCCTGTCGGTCTCGGCGCGCCAGTCAGGCAACCAGATCATCATCGAGATCGCGGACGATGGCCGCGGCATCGATACCGAGCGGCTGATCCAGAAGCTGGTCGCGCAGGGGCGCGACGAAGCCAAGCTGCGCAGCCTGTCGAACCGCGCCAAGCTGGAGTTGGTGTTCGAGCCGGGCCTTTCCTCCAAGGACGTGGTCAGCGAGATTTCGGGCCGCGGCGTCGGCATGGACGTGGTGCGCGCCGCGATCGAGCAGATCGGCGGGCGCGTCGAGCTCGACAGCACGCTCGGCAAGGGGTTGCGTCTTGCCATCCATGTGCCGCTGACCCTGTCGATCATCTCGACGATCGTGGTCGGCGTCGACGGCCAGCGCTTCGCGATCCCGCGCCAGTCGATCGAGGAGATCGTCACCGAGCGCGGCGATGCGATCCGCGTCGACACGATCGGTGGTTCTCCGGTCGCCACGGTGCGCGAGCGCCGCATGCCGCTGATCCATCTCGCCGACATGCTCGGCCTGCCGGCAACCACCGCGCGCGACGAGGGTGGGCAGATGCTCGCGATCGTCAGCGTGAGCGAGGGGAGCTATGCGCTCGCTGTCGATACGGTGCTCGACAATGAGGAGCTGGTCATCAAGCCGGCTTCGCCTGCCGTCATGTCCACCGGCCTCTATGCCGGCCAGACGCTGCCCGATTCGGGCCTGCCGATGCTGCTGCTCGATTGCGCCGGCATGGCCAAGGCGGCGAGCCTGGATTTCAGCCGCGACAGCCAGCAGCTGTTCGAGGAAGAGGAAGAAGTGGAAGTCGCGCAGGGCCTGCCGGCGCTGCTGTTCCGCGATCTCGACGGCGTGCGCCGCGCGGTGCCGCTCGCGGCGGTCGATCGCGTCGAGCAGGTCGATGCCGGCAACGTCCGCTTCGCCGCCGGCCGCTTCCGCGTGACCATCGACGAGCGCATCCTGCCGCTCGCCGCGCATGGCGATCTGGACGGGCTCGGGCGGATCAATGTGCTGCGCCTCAAGGACGGCACCAACGAAGTCAGCTATGCGATCGAGGAAGCCGCCGACATCGTGCTGCTGCCCGAAGAGATCGCGCCGGCCCGCGAACCGGGGCCGATCGCCGGCGTCGTGCTGGTCGATGGCGAGCAGATCGAACTGGTCGACATGCTGTGGATCTTCGACGAGCATGCCGAGCGCGAAGTCGAGGATGCGCCGCCGCTTTGCCTGATCTCGGGCGACAATGACGGCTGGATGGCATCGTTCGTGAAGCCGCTGCTGGAAGCCTCGGGATACCGCGTCGCGCTGCGCCTGGCGCCGGGCGAGACGCCGGCCGTGGTGCTCTCCACCGAGGAGAACCAGGGCGCCATGGGCAGCCCCGCGCCGGTTGTCCGGCTGAGAAAGAAGCGCGCTTCGGGCGGCCTGGGCGACGATAGCGTCTATAGATATGACAGGGCGGGACTGCTTTCCGCGCTCGAAGCCCGGGTTTCCGGCAAGGCAGGTCGCTGATGTCGCATCTCTATCTCATCGCCCAGATTGCCGGGCGTGCCGTGGCGATCGACTCCGAACAGGTCGAGTCGGTGGTGGATATCGGCGAGGTGACGGCGGTGCCGCGCGCCTCGCAGCATGTCCGCGGGCTTGCCGCGCTGCGCAGCCGCGTGGTGACGGTGGTCGATACCCAGTCGGCGCTCGGCATGGCGGGCGGCAGCCCGGCGCGCCGTGCGGTGATCACCCATGTCGAGGGGCATCATTACGCGATGCTGGTCGATGCGCTCGACGATGTCGCGCCGTTCGACCTGCTGCCGCTCGCGCATGGCGTCACGCTCGATCCCGCCTGGCGCGGGGCGGGGCGGGGGATCGTCGAGCGCGACGGCGAACCGATCCTCGCGATCGATCTCGCCAGCCTCGTCCCCGGTCATGCCGGGATCAATTAGTTCGCAAGATTAACGTCGCACTCACATCTTTCGTGCACTGTCCACTCCCAACCTAGACACCTGAAAGCGGGGAACAGGGGAAAATGAAGACTTGTCTGGTAGTCGATGACTCCAAGGTGATCCGGAAGGTCGCCCGGCACATCCTGGAAACGCTCGACTTCGAAGTGCGCGAGGCTGGTGACGGCCGCGAGGCGCTGGACTCCTGCCTCCAGACCCCGCCGGACGTGATCCTGCTCGACTGGAACATGCCCGTGATGAGCGGCATGGACTTCCTGCGCGCGCTCAAGGATTCCGGGCTTCCGCAGCGCCCCAAGGTGGTGTTCTGCACTACCGAGAACGGCATGGCCTATATCCGCGCCGCCATCGAGGCCGGCGCCGACGAATATGTCATGAAGCCGTTCGACCGCGAGACGCTGGAAAGCAAGCTGCAGATCGTCGGCGTCGCGTAAGCGGCGCAGCCAAGGAGCCCAAGGTGGCGCACGCAACTCTTGCGGAAACCGGGTTCAGCGGCACCACCGCCGGGCCGGCGCAGGTGCTGATCGTCGATGACTCGGTCGTCGCACGCTCGGTGCTGGGGCGCATGGTGGAAGGCACGCGCCGCTTTCGCGTTGCCGCCGCCTATAGCGATGTGCGGGCCGCGCTCGACTATCTGAAGACCAACAGCGTCGACATCATCCTGCTCGACATCGAGATGCCGGGCATCGACGGCATCACCGCGCTGCCCGACGTGATCGCGGCGGGCAAGGGCGCCAAGGTGCTGATCGTTTCCTCGGCGGCCGAGCAGGGCGCGGCGGTGACCGTGCAGGCGCTGGCGCTGGGCGCGGCGGACACGCTGGTGAAGCCCGGAATCGGCGCATTCGGCGGCCGCTTCGCCGAAGTGCTGGAGGAGCGGCTTTCGCGCCTGCTCGAGGCGCATGTGCAGTCGCTTCCCGAACCGGCCCATCTTCCGCTTGCCGGCACCGCGCACCACAGCCATGCCGAGCCGGCCGCAGTGGCGCATCACCCGCATTACCAGTTTCCGGTCCAGGCCCCGGAGAATTTCGACCTGGTCGCGATCGGCGCCTCCACCGGCGGCATCCACGCGCTCAGCCAGCTGCTCCGCGCGATCCCGGCCAGTTTCCGCGTGCCGGTCCTGGTGACCCAGCATCTGCCCGTCTCGTTCATGAGCTATTTCGCGACGCAGCTCGCCGTGCTCGGCGGCCGCCCCTGTGAGGTCGCGACCGATCGCATGCGCATCCGGCCCGGCCGGATCATCGTGGCGCCGGGCGATGCCCATATGCGCGTGGTCCGCATGTCCGATGGCGCGGCGATCCGCCTGACCCATGAAAAGGCCTCGAGCGGCTGCATGCCCTCGGTCGACCCGATGTTCGAGAGCGTCGCGGAAGTGTTCGGCGCCCGCGCGCTCGGCGTGGTGCTGAGCGGCATGGGCCGCGATGGCTGCGAAGGCGCCAAGGACCTGATCGACGCCGGTGCCAAGGTGCTGGCGCAGGACAGGGCGAGCTCGGTGGTGTGGGGCATGCCCGGCGCCGTCGCCAATGCCGGCCGGGTCAGCGCGATCCTGCCGCCGGACGAGATCGGCCGGCTGATCGCGCGCGGCGGAGGCGGCGCATGATCCCGGGCAGCACGCCGATCGCCTCGGCAGGCGCAATGAACATGATCGCGGCGCTGCTCGAGCAGCGCGCCGGCCAGCAGATCGCAGCGAACCGCACCTGGCGGATCGAGACCGCGCTCAAGCCGATCCTGCGGGAACGCGGTCTGGGCAGCCTCGACGAGCTCGTCGCCCAGCTCATTGCGGCGCGGACCGGGGAGCTGGCCGACCAGGTGGTCGATGCGCTGCTCAACCAGGAAACCAGCTTCTTCCGCGACGTGGCGGTGCTCGACATGATCGCCGATGCCGCGCAGGCGATGCAGGCCGAGGCCGGTCACCGCCGGCTGCGCATCTGGTCCGCCGGCTGCTCGACCGGGCAGGAGCCGCTGAGCCTCGCCATGCTCTTTTCCGAGCGGGAAATGCCCGATCCGGAGATCGTGGCGACCGACGTTTCGCCGGCGGCGCTGGCGCGTGCCCGCAGCGGCCGCTTCTCGCAGTTCGAGATCCAGCGCGGCCTGCCGGTGCGCCGGATGATGACCTGGTTCGATTCGGTGAACGCCGATTGGGTCGCCAAGCCCGAGCTGGTCCGCAAGCTGCAGTTCCGCCAGCACAATCTTACGCTCGATGCGGCGCCGGCGGGATGCTTCGACATCATCCTGTGCCGCAACGTGATGCTCTATTTCTCGGTCGCGGTGCGGCGCAAGGTGTTCGACACACTGGCTTCGGCGATCCGTCCGGGCGGCCTGCTCGCGCTTGGTGCGGGCGAGACGGTGATCGGCCAGACCGACCATTTCACCCCGTGCGAGAAGTATCGCGGCTTCTATCGCCGGGTCGAGGCACCTGGGACGTTGCTCGCAACGGCTTGATCGCCATGGCCAAGCAGGGGTAGCGTCGGCGACGATGCATACCGGCCTGGTCTTCCTCGATGCGCCTTCGCCGAATTTCGACGAGCGTGCGCTCCCGGTCACGATGATCGTGCTGCACTATACCGGCATGGAAAGCGCCGAGGCCGCATTGGAGCGGATGCGCGACCCTGCCGCCAAGGTCTCGGCCCACTACATGGTCGACGAGGACGGCAACATCACCCGGCTGGTTCCCGAGGACAAGCGCGCCTGGCATGCCGGCCGCTCGCACTGGCGCGGGATCACCGACGTCAATTCGGCCTCGGTCGGCATCGAGATCGTCAATCCCGGCCATGAACATGGCTATCGTCCCTTTTCGGCCGAGCAGATGGGCTCGGTGATCCCGCTCGTCGCCGAGATCAAGGAGCGCTACGCGATCACCCGCGGGAACGTCGTCGGCCATTCCGACGTCGCGCCGGCGCGCAAGCAGGATCCGGGCGAGCTGTTCAACTGGCACGCGCTGGCCCGGCTGCGCCTGGCGCTGCCGCGGCCGACCAGGAACCTGCTCGATCCGGGCTGGCCCGATGCCGGCTTCATCATGGCGCTCGAGCGCTTCGGCTATGACGTGAGCGACGAGACCGCAGCGGTCACCGCCTTCCAGCGCCGCTTCCGTCCCGAGCTGGTCGATGGCGAGATCGACATGGAGTGCCGCTGCCTCCTGCTCGCCTTGCTCCTGCCCAAGCCGCAGGGCGATGACTGAGCCGGATTTGGTTACGCAGCCGTGCACTAAATTCATGCGGAACTCCGCAAGTATAGGATGATCTATAGGAAGGCGGAGGTTTTCGCCTTGAGCAATATCGGTTCGACATCCCTGGGCCCGGTCCAGGCCTATCTTTCCGGCGTGGCACGCGCCGATGCCAAGGGCGAAGTGCCCTCGTCCGTGAACATTCCGACCGTCAGCGAGGCGACCGACGCGGTCCGGCGGATCGCGGAGGTGCGCGGTGCCGACGATGTGGTGGGCATGGGATCGGACTATCGCAAGATCGCATTGGCGTCCGGGCTGAATGTCACCTGGAAGGTGGAAGTGATGGCCTGGGGCACCGCGATGCGCACCGTCGACCCGGAATAAGGCGCCTGAACACTTGCAGTTGCGTGCGGCGGCGCTAGACGGGGCACCGCCAGAGGATCGGGCGGCCGCGGGTGCGCAAGCACGCGAGGAAAGTCCGGGCTCCACGGAAACACGGTGCCGGGTAATGCCCGGCGGGGGCGACCCCAGGGAAAGTGCCACAGAGAGCAGACCGCTAAGTCCTTCGGGGCCAGCAAGGGTGAAAGGGTGCGGCAAGAGCGCACCGCGCGACCGGTAACGGAAGCGGCATGGTAAACCCCACCGGGAGCAAGACCGAATAGGGGCGGCATATGGGCCTGGTTCCGGCCCGTCGCCCGGGTTGGTTGCTGGAGCGGCGGAGCAATCCGTCGCCTAGAGGAATGGTCGCACATCGCCGAAAGGCGAGGACAGAACCCGGCTTATAGATCCTCTGGCATCATTTTACGGGACGGCGCCAGGCGCGCACCCGCTTGCGCCTGCGGGCCGAGTGTCTATCTGGGCGGGATGGCACGATCGACACGTTCTTCCGACTGGGGCTTTCCGCGCTGGCGCGCCTATGGCGCCGAGCGTGAGGCCGTGCAGGTGCGGATGTGCGATCGCCATGGCTGCGACCAGCCGGGCGACCGGCCCGCGCCCAAATCGCCGAACAGCCGCGAGCGCTGGTATTTCTGCGAGACGCACGCCGCCGAGTATAATCGTAACTGGGACTATTTCGCGGGCCTGACCGCCGAGGAAGCCGCCAAGCGCGAAGCCGATGAGCGCCGCGATGCCTCGGGCTTTGCCGAGGCGAAGTACAATGGCTGGGCCGGACCCGGCGACGGCAGCCGTTCGCGCGACGAAATCCGCGCCCTGGAAGTGCTCGAGCTCGAAGTCGATAGCGATTTCGAGGCGGTGCGCCTCGCATGGCGCCGGCTCGCCAAGGTCAATCATCCCGATGTGAAGCCCGGGGATGCCGAGGCCGCCAAGCGCTTCCAGGCGATCCAGGCGGCGTACGACGTGCTCAAGGCCGCCGAGGAGCGGCGCACCTGGAAGGGCGATTGAGCAAGCTTCGCGTCCATTCCAACTGGGAACATACCGTCCTGGTCTGCGCCAAATGCTCGAAGAAGCTGGACGGCGGCTTCGGGCCGAAAGGCAGGCAATCGCTCGCCAAGGCATTGCGCAAGCATCTCGGCCTGAAGAAGGGCCGCAAGGCCGAGGCGGGGATCGTCGAGGTGAAGTGCATGGGCGTCTGCCCGCGCGGCGCGGTGACGGTGATCGACGCCGGCGGGCCGGGCGAATGGCTGCTGGTGCCAAAGGGTGCCGATCTCGACGGCGTGGCCGGGGAACTGGGCCTCAAGCGCGGCTGAGCCTTCCAACATCGAAGGGGCGACGACTCGCCAAAGTACACGAAGTACAGGCCAAGAACGGGTTCCAGCCGGGCTTATTCTCCCTAATTTCTCGGGAATGCCGCGCATCTCGCAACCTGTTGCGCGTGCGTGATCCTATTCTTCCGACAGGGTCAAAGAGCGGCTGGCCATGGGGCCGGCTGCGCCAGCCCAGCAGGCGAAATCCTACATTGCAAGAGTGGGGTAGGGCAGGGTTGGTGTCCGGCTCGTCTTTCCCCGGCGAAGGCCGGGGTCCAGGACGGCCTTGGCCTTCGCCGGGGAAGAATAGGATTGCTCAGCCTGCCGCGTAGCGCCGCGCGGTTTCGCGCACCAGGGCGATCATGTTGGGGATGCCCTGGGTGCGATTCGAGCTGAGCTGGTTCTTCAGGTCGAACGGGGCGAGGGCGCTTTCGATATCGGTTGCCAGGATCTCGGCCGGGGCCTTGTCCTGCACCGTAAGCAGCACCAGTGCGATGATGCCCTTGGTGATCGCCGCGTTGGAATCGGCGAGGAAGTGGAGCGTGCCGTCGTCGCGCCTTGTGGGATAGACCCAGACGGAGGCCGAACAACCGCGGACCAGGGTCGCATCGGTCTTGAGCGCTTCGGGCATCTCCTCGAGTCCGCGGCCCAGATCGATCAACAGGCGGTAGCGGTCATCGGCTTCGAGGAACGCATATTCGTCCTGCAGGTCGGCGAGGCTGGTCATGCAGGGCGCTATAGCGTGGCCTCGCCTTTATTCCACCGTCACCCTGAACTTGTTTCAGGGTCCGACTCTCCATGGGCGATGTGCGGGGGGAGAGTTGGATGCTGAAACAAGTTCAGCATGACGGGACTTCGTTGGGGCAGCTCACAAATCCACGCCCGCCGCGATCGCTTCGAGCTTGCGGATGCGCTCCTTGAGATCGGCGATCTCGATCCGCGAGGCCGCGGTCGGCATTGCCGTCGCCACTTCGGGGCCGTGATGGGCATCGAGCTCCTGGCGCTTCAGGGCCAGCCAGCCGCGCCAGCCCGAGAGCCCGGCGGTGGTGATCATGGCGATCCCGGCGAGACCGGAGACGGCGAGGGTAAGGTAGAGAGTCGGATCCTGGGTCACGTCATGCCTCCCTTGGTCTGACGTCAGTTCTTGTCGCGCAGCGATTCGATCTCGCGGTCGAGACGGACGCTGCCTTCGGTGTCGGTAACCACGCGCTCGAGGACCTGGACGCGCTCCTTGAGCGCACGGACCTCGTCGCGGAGCCGGGCATTCTCGGCGACCGAGGCTGCGTCGGCATTGTTGCCGCGATAGACCTCGTTGCCGTCCTTGTCCTTGTGGATGCCGTAGCGCGCCTTGAGCACGCTGCCGATCGTGACGATCACGATAATCGCGACAACCATCTCGAACGGGTTCATTCCACTACTCCTTCAAACGCGCTTTGATCGATCAGTTCTGCTGGTTGGCCTTGGCCAGCCGCGCGGCGCGGCGAACAGGGCGGTCCCGCATTTCGGCGAGGACAATACCGCCCCCGCACAGTGCCGTCAGCACTGCGAGCATCACGATGGCAATCATTTCGGACTTTCCTCTTACTGGCGGCCCTTGTCGGCGCCGCGTGGGAACTTTCAATTCAGCGGGGGGGCATCCCGCAGCTGCTCGATCTCGTTGGCGAGATCGACGCCCTTGTCGGTGACGATGCGTTCCAGCACCCGGACCCGCTGCTCGAGCCTCTCGGTCTGGGCGGCGTACTGGGCTGCCTTCTCGGCGACCATCTGCGCCTCGAGCTCCATCTTGCGCTGCTGCAGCGCGAACCAGGGCTTGAGGAAGACGCCGCCGAAGATGGCGACCATGCCGCACAGGATACCCAGGATGGGGATGAGAATGGGGCTGATTTCCATCGTCTATCTCCTCAGTTGCTCGGCCCGCGCAGGCTCTCGATCTCGCGATCGAGCATGTGCGAGCTGTCGGTCACGATCCGCTCGACATTGGCGAGCCGGTCCTTGATCGAGCCCAGTTCGGCACGGAGCTGGGCGTTCTCCTGGCTCAGGAGCTTGATCCGCTCCATCGCCGCGTCGTCATTCTTCGGATAGACCGCCTGGCCCCAGGCCCCGTCGAGCGGATAGCCATGCTTGATGCGGAGCCAGGTGGTGAACACCCATCCTGCGACCACCAGAGCACCGACGATCAGGGCTACCGGGGCGAAGGCTGCGAAGGGAAAGCTCATCTCGTCACTCCTCAGCGCAGGCTGTCGATCTCGCGGGCGACCCGCTCGGCGGGATCGGTAGCGATCCGCTCGAGCACTGCGATCCGCTCTTCGAGGCGGCTGATCTGGCCGGTCAGACGCTCATTCTCGGTCGAGAGGAGTGCGATCTTGCGATCGGCCTCCAGGTCCTCGCGGCTCTGGCCCCGGAAGCTCCGGCGGCCGCGGCGGCCTTCCTCGTCCTCGAGCGGGTAGCCATGCTTGGCACGGACCCAGGTCTTGAAGGCTCCCGATGCCATCACCGCAGCGACGATCAGCACCGGTACCAGCCAACTCAACTCCCTCATGTCTTCCTCCCTGTGGACTTACCTGGCGATTGGCTCAGCGCAGGCTGTCGATCTCATCGGCGAGCCGGGTGTTGCGGCTCGTATAGTACATCTCGATATCGGCCAGGCGGCGATCGATGTCGCGGAACTTCGAGCGGACCTCGGCGGTCGAGCGCGTCGGGTTCGAGCGGACACCCTGCCAGAACTTGGCTTCCTCAGGGCCCTGGTAGAGCCCGTAGGGCTTTGCCGGGGCCAGCCAGGCGATCAGCATGTAGGCGATCAGGCCCATCGGGAAGGTGCTGAAGGTGACCAGCACCATGCCGAGGCGAAGCCAGATGACGTCGATCCCGGTGTAGTCGGCCAGCCCCGAGCAGACGCCCAGCCACTTGCCATTTGCCTTGTCGAGGTAGAATTTCGTGCGGCTCGACATGATCAGTTCCTCCGCGAGATGTCGTAGGGGCTCTGTTCCGGACGGGCGTCGCGGACAGGGCGGAAATCGGGGTTGTCGGCGGCGATGATCCGCTCGACAGTGAGCAGGCGCTCCTCAAGCAGGCGTGCAGTGTAGTGCAGCTCGTCGAGCAGCTTCTCGTCCTCGTTGGTGATCGTCCCGGACTGCTTCCACTTGGTGATATAGTGCATGATCACCCAGGGGAGCCCGATGAAGAGCATTCCGACGATGACGATCGGAAGGAAGACTTCCTCCATCGCTTAGGCTCCCTTGTTGAGGCGGGCCTTCAGGGCCTCGAGCTCGGCATCCACCTTCTCCGACGAGCGGAGTTCGGCGATTTCCTCGTCGAGCGTCTTGGGCGCGGCGCCCAGGCCGGCTGCTTCCGCGCGGCCCTCGGCGAAGTCTACCCGGCGCTCAAGGACATCGAAGCGCGAGAAGGCATCCTGCACCCGCGAGCCGTTGGTGATCTCGCGCAGGCGCACCCGGTTGCTGGCGCTTTCCAGCCGCGTGACGATCGAGTTCTGGCGGGCGCGGGCCTCGCGCAGCTTGGTCTGGAGCTTGTTGATGTCCTCTTCCGAAGCCTTGAGCGCTTCGTCGAGCACTGCAATCTCCTCGTTCAGCTGGTCGCACATGTCGGCGGCCTTCTGCTTTTCGACGAGCGCGGCCTTGGCCAGGTCCTCGCGGCCCTTGGAGAGCGCCAGCTCCGCCTTCTCGGTCCAGCTCTCCTGGAGCTTTTCCAGCTTGGCGATGTGGCGGCGCATTTCCTTCTGGTCCGCGATGGTGCGGGCCGCGGAAGCGCGGACCTCGACCAGCGTTTCCTCCATCTCGAGGATGATCATGCGGATCATCTTCGCGGGATCTTCCGCCTTGTCGAGCAGGTCGGTGACGTTGGCGGCAATGATGTCGCGGGTTCGAGAGAAGATACCCATTTCGTCGTTACTCCTTCGTGTTCTGTTTCCCGGCGGGAGGGGTCTAGGGGGTGACCCCTCCCGTCAGGTTTCCGCTCGCGAGGGGAAGCGAGCGGGAGACCCTGTTCTTAGGCCGTCACCAGGCCGGCCGTGCCGACCATGATGATCAGGCTGGCGGCTACCGAAAGTGCCACCGAGAAGAAGGCGTTGCGGTAGTAGGCGGCGTTGGCGTTCATGTTCCTGTTTCCCTGAACCTTGGTGTTTATCCAGGCCCGTCAGCGGGCTTGCCATATGCTTTGCAGGGGGCGTGCCAATTTCCGAAAACCGCAGAAATCTGCCGTTTTTGCCGTTCATAAGGCATTCAGGTGGCGGATTTAACTTGCCAAGTGTTGGGAAAATACACCAAGGATTTGGCATGGAGCGCATAACCCAGGTCATCGGCCAATCCTCGGCATTCCTTGATGCGCTGGAGCGTGCCAGTCGCGCCGCCGCGCTCGATCGCCCGGTGCTGGTGATCGGCGAGCGCGGTACCGGCAAGGAACTGGTCGCCGAGCGTCTCCACCGCCTGTCCCCGCGCTGGGACCAGCCGCTGGTGACGATGAACTGCGCGGCGCTGCCCGAGACGCTGATCGAGGCCGAGCTGTTCGGCCATGAGGCCGGCGCCTTTACCGGTGCGACCAAGGCGCGGATCGGCCGCTTCGAGGAAGCGCATCGCGGTACCTTGTTCCTGGACGAATTGGGCACGCTGTCGATGGGCGCGCAGGAGCGGCTGCTGCGCGCGGTTGAATATGGCGAAATCACCCGGATCGGATCGTCGCGGCCGGTGACGGTCGATGTCCGCATCGTGGCGGCGACCAACGAGCATCTGCCCGAGCGGGTCAACAAGGGTAGTTTCCGCGCCGATCTGCTCGACCGGCTGAGCTTCGAGGTGGTCACCCTGCCGCCGCTTCGGCACCGGGGCGGGGACGTGGAGGTGCTGGCGGATTTCTACGGCCGGCGCATGGCGAGCGAGATCGGCTGGGTCGACTGGCCGGGCTGGGGACCGCACGCGCTCGACATCCTCACCAATTACGACTGGCCCGGCAATGTCCGCGAGCTGCGCAACGTCGTCGAGCGTGCGGTCTATCGCTGGGAACAGGACGGGCCGATCGACGCGATCGAGATCGACCCCTTCCAGTCGCCCTATCGCCTGCGCACGATGCAGGGGAGCGCTTCGAGCGCGACAACGCCTGTCGCGGCGGCGGCGGCGCCGGTGGTGCTCGAGGAGCAGCCGGCGGCACTTTCGGGCGCGACCGATTTCAAGGGTCGGGTGGCGCGGTTCGAGAAGGAGCTGCTCCAGCGCGCGCTCGCCGATCACCGCTTCAACCAGCGGGCGACGGCGGAGGCGCTGGGGCTTACCTATGACCAGCTGCGCCACGCGCTGAAGCGGCATGAACTGCTGCAGGTGGGCGGGTAATTTCCCCTTCGTCAACCCCGCGAAGGCGGGGATTCAGGATAACAAAGCGACGTCCTGTGTGACTCTGGATCCCGCTTTCGCGGGGATGACGGAGTAAATATTACGTACGAAAATCAAGCTATTGATTAGCGTTTGCAATAGTAATTCTGCCAATCGCGCCCGATCGAAATTTTCATTTGCGCGACGCAACGATTTTTCCGCGACAGCGATGAATTTTGCGGGTTAGGGGAGGGACCGCATCGCCCGGCGGTTCGTTGCCCGGGTGAACCCCCTGGTGAACCTGGAGAGACCAAATGGCCTTCGAACTTCCCCCGCTTCCCTTCGACAAGGACGTGCTGGCGCCGCACATGTCGGCCGAGACGCTCGAGTTTCACCACGGCAAGCATCACAAGGCCTATGTCGACAAGACCAACGGCTTCATCGCCGAGAAGGGCCTAGAGGGCCGCAAGCTCAGCGAAGTGATCGCGCACGCCAAGGAAACCGGCGACAAGGGCCTGTTCAACAACTCGGCCCAGATCTGGAACCACAGCTTCTTCTGGCAGGGCCTGACCGGCGAGAAGACCGCGCCGAGCGGCAAGCTCGCCGAGCTGATCGCTTCGCAGTACGGTTCGACCGACGAGCTCGTGAAGAAGCTGGTAGCTGAATCGACCGCGCACTTCTCGAACGGCTGGGGCTGGCTGGTGCTCGACGGCGACCAGCTCAAGGTCACCTCGCTGCACGACGCCGATACGCCGGTGGTCTATGAGGGCATGAAGCCGCTGCTCACGATCGACGTGTGGGAGCATGCCTACTACATCGACTATCGCAACCTGCGTCCGAAGTATCTCGAGACGATCACCGCGAACATCATCAACTGGGACTTCGTGTCGCAGAATCTCGACGGCGCCGGCGTGGGCCGGGCTGACCAGGACAGCTGATCTTCGCGACAAGCGTTCAGAAAGGGGCGTCCGAGCGATCGGGCGCCCCTTTTCATTTGCCGGCCTATTTGCGCTCGAAGAAGTCGACCGCCTCCTGCGCTGCCTTGTCGTACGCGGCCAGCGCCCGCATCGCATGGGCGCGATCGCCGCCGTTGCGGGTGGTGAGGAAATAGTCCTCATAGTTCGAGAAGGCCTTGCGGCAGAGCAGGTCGCGCTGGGCGTCTCGATCACCGGACTGGAGACGGAAGGTCCGCCAGTTCTCCCACATATAACCAACGCAGGCGGGCTCTCCCATCAGCCAGTCGAGCTTGCCCTGGTGCGCGGCGGCGATGCGGGCGGTGAGGTCGGGAGCGGCCGGGGCGGCGGCGGCATAGGCGCCGTCCTTGATACCCTTTTCGATCTCGTCGGCCGAGCGCAGCATCTCGGCGATGTCCTCGGGCGGAAGCTGCCCTTTCATCTGTGCCGCGGTGGCGCGCATCTGGGCGACCATGTCGCGCATCTGCTGCGAATTGTCCTGGGCATGGGCGACGGCCGGCGTCGACATCGCCAGCAGCACGCCAAGTGCGAGTAACCGCATGGTGTTCATTTCCCGATCCGTGGAAGATGGCGGCGCGCATAGGGATATATGCATATGTATGCATAGAACTTTACTGGCGAGAGCTATGCCGTATCGGCAACGCAACGGATAAGGACATGGTTTATCACGGTTTCCCGGGCATTCACCCGGCATTCAACTTGCGCCGTCGATCGTGTCGGGAACGGGAGAAGCCTCATGCGTCGCGATCTGATCCTTGCCCCTGTGCTGCTGCTTGCCGCTCCTGCCTCCGCGCAGATCTGGGGAGGGCCGAGCCTGAAGGGGCCTTCGGGTGGTTCGATGAGCCAGGACCGGAGTGCGGCTGAGACTGCCAAGATTCGTAGCGATATTCGGGATGGGCGGAGCGGCGGGCAGCTTACGCGGCGCGAGGCGAAGCAGTTGCGGCGTGAGGCCTATCAGATTGATACGCTGGAGGAGCGGTTTGCCGCTGGCGGGTTGAGCCCATCCGAGGAGGCGGAGTTGTTCGCGCGGCGTGAGGCCCTGCGGAATGATGTCGTGGCCAAACGGTCCGGCCAACGGAAATAGCCTCCCTGCTTCGTCATCCCCGCCTGCGCGGGGATGACGAAGCAGGGAGGCCTCAAGCCTCGCCGTACAATTCCCGCTGGGAGCGCTCCAGTTCCTCGGCATAGCGGCGGCGGGCGTGGCGCTCGGTGATCAGGCCGATGACATTGCCTTCGCGATCGACCACGGCGAGATCGTCCGCCGCGACGCGGTCGAACATCTCCAGTACCTCACCGATCCCCATTTCCGGTGACAGCTTCGCCTGGGGCAGGCGGGCGAGGGTGCCGATTTCGGCGACCGGTTCGACTTCGGGCGACCAGGCGGCGGCGGTCTCGACGATGCCGGCATAGCGGCCCTTCACGTCGAGCAGCACGACCCGCGTTGTCGAGCCGAGCGGGAAGCGCTCGCGAAAGGCGGAGACGCTCGAATAGGCGGGTATCTGCGGCACGTCGCGGCGCATCATCTGGACGGCGGTGAGCGCGCGCATCCAGCCCACGTCGCGGCCGCTGCGCAGCGTCTCGCCGCGCAGGTGGAGGCGCCAGGTGGAGAAATTATAGCCGAAGGTCGAGCGCGCCACGGTCGAGGCAATCAGCGTGGCGGCGAGCGCGACGCCGGTGATGCTGAAATCATGGGTCACTTCGAGGACCAGCAGCGACATGGTCATCGGCCCACCGACCACGGCGACGGCAAGCGCCGCCATGCCGACCACGGTGGCATCGTCGGGCGCCAGCACGTGCAGGCCGGGCACCTGTGCGAGCATCACCTGGTAGAGCCGCCCGACCAGTGAGCCGAGGAACAGCGAGGCGAAGAACAGGCCGCCGCGAAAGCCGAAACCGAGCGATATCGCCGAGGCGAGCATCTTGAGCAGGATCGTCAGGGCGAGGCCGGCGATCGTCACTTCGGCCATCAGGTTGAGGTTGAGTGCGCCGTGACCGCCGGACAGCGCCTGGGGCGAGATCATCGCCAGCGGCACCAGCAGCAGCCCGCCGACCAGCGGCGCCCAGTGCATCGGCAGCTTCGAGCGATGCACCGCGTGCTCGACCAGCGAGACCAGTCGCATCAGGACGATGCCGAGCCCGGCGCAGAGTACGCCCAGCACCCCGTAGAGGATATAGTCGGCGGTCCCGATCGGATGCATGCCGCCCGCCGCGATCACATAGGGCGTCATGCCAAGCCCTCGTGCCAGCACTGCGGCGGACAGTGCGGCGAGCATCACCGGGGCAACCGTGGCCGGGCTATAGGCGCCGAGCACGACTTCGAAAGCGTAGAAGGCGCCGGTTAGCGGTGCGCCGAACGCCGCGCTCACCGCCGCGCCCGCGCCGGCGGCCATCAACGTGCGCAGGTCGCCACGGCGCAGCTTCACCTTCTGGCCGAGCAGCGAGGCGAGGCCACCGCCTGCCTGGGCATAGGCGGCCTCAAGCCCCACCGAGGCGCCGAAGCTGTTGGAGAGCAGGGTCGTGCCGACCACGGTGGCGGTGTCGCGCGCCGGGATGCGGCCGCCGTGCAGCGCATTGGCTTCGACGATGTCGACCGCCTTGCGTCGGCGCAGGAACCACAGGACCAGCCCGAGCAGTGCGCCGCCGACGGGCAGGGAGACCAGGCGCCAGGGCTCGATCTGACTGGCGGCGCTCAGATGCTCGCCCTGTGCCAGGCCGAACAACAGCCGCTGGGTGCCGCGGGCGAGCTGGCCGAGCGCGATCGCGCTGGCGCCCGCACCAATCCCGACGAGCATCGAGAGCGCAAGGAACCACAGCGAATTGGTGCGCACCTGGCGCCGCAGCCAGTTGGTGGCGCGCACTGCGCGATAGAGGTTGCTCGACACCGCCGCTTACTCCTGTGGCGGGATCGGCGCCTCCTCGGGCTTCTCGAGCTGCAGGCCGTGCTTGAGCAGCAGCGGGATGTTGAGCATCGCGAATAAGAGCGTGACCGGAATCATGATCCAGGTCTTGAAGAATACCCACTGGTCCCAGCTGACGAAGTGGCGAACGACTTCGTTGACCACCGCGGCGGCGAGGAAGAACAGCGCCCAGTTGATCGTCAGCAGCCGCCAGCCGCGCGCCGAAAGCCCGGGATAGGCCTGTTCGAGCAGCATCTGGAGCAGCGGCTTGTCGGCGATCACGCCGTAGCCGAGTACCACGGCGAACATCGCATAGATGATCGTCGGCTTGATCTGGATGAAGGTCTGGTCATGGAAATAGAGGGTGAGCCCGCCGAACAGCAGTACGAACGCGGCGGTGATCCACAGCATCGGCGAGACGTGACGGGTCTTCCACCAGCTCAGCACGATCGCCGCCGCCATCGCGACCATAAATGCCACGGTCGCCGCGAACACGCGGGCGAGCACCGGGCCCTGGGCGATCGCATTGACGCCGAAGAACACCGCGAGCGGGCCGTAATCGATCAGCATCCGAACGCCGGGCGAGGCGGCCTGTTTCTCAGCCATTGGTAAGCTCCTCCACGCCCGCGATGATGCGCGCCACTTCCTGCGCATTGAACGGACGCAGATCGTCCACCTTCTCGCCTACGCCGATCGCATGGATCGGCAGACCGTATTTCTCCGCTGCCGCGACCAGCACGCCGCCGCGTGCGGTGCCGTCGAGCTTGGTCATCACCAGCCCGGTGACCCCGGCGACTTCCTTGAACACTTCGATCTGGTTGAGCGCGTTCTGGCCGGTGGTGGCATCGAGCACCAGTACCACGTCGTGCGGCGCCGCCGGATTGAGGCGGCCGAGCACGCGGCGGATCTTGGCCAGTTCGTCCATCAGCTCGGTCTTGTTCTGCAGGCGGCCGGCGGTATCGACGATCAGCACATCGGTGCCGATCTCGGTCGCCTTCTTCACTGCCTCGAACACGATGCCGGCGGCATCGCCGCCCTCGGCGCCCGAGACGATCGGCACGCCGATCCGCTCCGCCCAGGTGCGAAGCTGGCCGATCGCAGCGGCGCGGAACGTGTCACCTGCGGCGAGCATCACCGAATAATCCTGCTCCATCAGCAGGTTGGCAAGCTTGGCGATCGTCGTGGTCTTGCCCGATCCGTTGACGCCGATGACCAGGATCACCTGCGGACGCGGGAAAGCCTCGATCTCCAGCTTCTTCGCGACCGGCTCCAATGCCTTGGCGACTTCGTCGGCCACGATGAGGCGGATGCCCAGCTCCTCCATGTTGCGCTCGAACTGGCCGTCGGCGAGCCGCTGACGCACGCGCGCGGCAGTGGCGGGGCCGAGGTCCGAGGCGATCAGCGCTTCCTCGATCTCGTCCAGCGTCGCGTCGTCGAGCCGGGCCAGACCGAGGCCGGCGAGGTTGCCGATCAGCCGGTCGGAAGTCTTGCGGAAGCCGCCGAGAAGGCGCTCGTGCCAGCTGGGGCCGCTCATGCGATCAGCTTCCCGTCCCGGACATCCACGATCTTGACGCTCACAATCTCTCCGACTTCATGGGGGGCGAGGCGAACCTCGGCGAAATTGCCGGCATGGCCCCGCTCTCCGGGGCGCTCTACCAGCACTTGTTGGGTGCTGCCTACCAGGCTTTGCAGCCAATTGTCCCTGACGCGTGCGGCTTCGGCGCGCAGGCGGGCGGCGCGGGCCTTCACCACTTCGGGCTCGACCAGTGGCATCCTGGCCGCGGGGGTGCCGGCGCGGGGCGAATAGGGGAAGATGTGCGCGTGGACGATGTCGCACTCCGCGACCAGCGCCAGGGTGTTCTCGAACATTTCCTCGGTTTCGGTCGGGAAGCCGGCGATCAGGTCGGCGCCGATCGCGATGTCCGGTCGGGCAGCGCGCAGCTGCTCGGCCAGCGCGACCGACTGGGCGCGGCTGTGGCGGCGCTTCATGCGCTTCAGGATCATGTCGTCGCCCGCCTGCAGCGAGAGATGGACGTGCGGCATCAGGCGTGGCTCCCCGGTGAGCAGGGCAAACAACCGGTCGTCGACTTCGATCCCGTCGAGCGAGGAAAGCCGCAGGCGCTGTAGCCCGGGAACGTGCGTCAGGATGCGCTCGACGAGCTGGCCCAGGCTCGGGGTGCCGGGCAGGTCGGGGCCGTAGCTGGTCAGGTCCACGCCGGTCAGCACGACCTCGGCATGGCTTTCGGCAAGCTGGGCGACGCGGTCGATCACGGCGCCGGCGGGCACCGAGCGGCTGTTGCCGCGGCCATAGGGGATCGCGCAGAAGGTGCAGCGATGGTCGCAGCCATTCTGCACCTCGACGAACGCGCGGGCATGGGTGGAGAAGCTCGCGGCGAGATGCGGCGCGGTCTCCCGCACCGCCATGATGTCCTGCACCAGCACCGGCTCGGGGGCGGCCCAGGCTTTGCCATCCAGCTTCTCGGCATTGCCGATCACCCGGTCGACCTCGGGCATCGCGGCAAAGGCCTGGGGATCGATCTGCGCCGCGCAGCCCGTCACCACCAGCTCGGCGCCCGGCCGCTCGCGGCGCGCGCGCCGGATCGCCTGGCGCGTCTGCTTGACGGCCTCGTTGGTCACCGCGCAACTGTTGATCACGACAGTGTCACGATCCGTCAGCAGCGCGCGGATCGTTTCGCTCTCGGCGAGGTTGAGTCGGCAGCCCAGGCTGATGACGTGAGGGGATGACATTTGACCGGTGATCTAGGCGCAGCGACCCTGGATGTCCACGCGAAGGCCCGCGAAGTGACGGGCTTCTGGTTCGCGCTAACGCCCGAGCAGCATTTCGCCCGCTCGGAAAAGCTCGATGCGGAGATCAAGGCGCGCTTCGGCCCGTTGCGCGATCTCGTGCTGGGATCGGGTGCGGCGGGCTGGCGCGACGATCCCGAAACCGTGCTCGCGGCGATCATCCTGCTCGACCAGTTCAGCCGCAACCTCCACCGCGACAGCGCCGAGGCCTATGCCGCCGATCCGCTGGCCCTGCAGCTGGCGCTGGAGGCGATCAACCGAGGCTGGGAGGTGGCGATGACGGCGGAGGAGCGCCAGTTTCTTTACCTGCCGCTCGAGCATGCCGAGGACCCGGCGATGCAGGCGCTGAGCGTCGAGAAGTTCGGCTCGCTGGGCGACGCGTACATTCTCGATTTCGCGCAGAAGCATGCGGAGGTGATCGCCAGGTTCGGGCGCTTTCCCAGCCGGAATGCCGTGCTGGGGCGGGAATCGACCGCGGAAGAGCGGGCGTTTCTCAGCGAGGAGGGTTCGGGCTGGTAGGGCGCCGCAAAATATCAACCGTCACCCTGAACGTGCTTCAGGGTCCAGCGCTCCACGGTCACTATCCCATGCGGCTCCCTAGATGCTGAAACAAGTTCAGCATGACTAACCGGGCTCAGCCCGCCAGCCTCTGCCCCGAATCCGGCGCTTCCGGCGTGCCCGAGCCGCTGCCCGGGTGGATCAGGCGGCGCTCGGCGAGCAATCGCCGCACGCCGCTCACCGAGAGCGGCTTGCCATAATACCAGCCCTGCGCCTTGGCGCAGCCGGCGGCCCGCAGCCGCTCCTCGATCGCGGCGTCTTCCACGCCCTCGGCGGTGATTGGCAGGTTCAGGCTCTCGCCCAGGCTGATGATCGCGTTGACGATCGCTGCCGAATCCGCGCTCGAGTTGAGCGAGATGATGAAGCTCTTGTCGATCTTGATCCGGTCGAAGGGCAGGGCGCGCAGGTGGGCCAGCGACGAATAGCCGGTGCCGAAATCGTCGAGCGCCAGCCGGGCGCCCTGGTTCTTGAGGCTGCCGACGATCGACTGCGCCAGTGCGAGATTGTCGAACAGCGCGCTCTCGGTGATCTCCACTTCCAGCCGGCTCGCCGGGAAGCCGGTCTCGGCCAGCACCTTGATGATCTTCTGCGCCAGCCAGGCGTCGCGCAGCTGCCAGGGTGAGATGTTGATCGACAGGGTGAGCGAGGGATCCCAGTCGCGCGCGGCGAGGAAGGCCTGGCGCATGATCGACAGCGAGAGGTCGGCGATCATGCCGGTCTCCTCCGCGATCGGGATGAAAAGCTCGGGGCTGATCAGCCCGCGCTGCGGATGCTCCCAGCGCGCCAGCACCTCGAAGCCGTGCAGGCGGTTGGTGCTGAGGTCGATCTGCTGCTCGAAATAGGGGACGATCTCGCCGCGCGGGATCGCGGTGCGCAGGCCATTTTCCAGCTCGTTGCGGATCTGGAGCTCGCGTTCCATCGAATGATCGAACCAGGCATAGCGGTTGCGGCCCGATTTCTTGGCCGCATACATCGCGATGTCGGCCGAGCGCATCAGCGCGTCGATGCTCGCGCAGTCGAAGTCGGAGCGGGCGATGCCGAGCGAGCAGGAGATGTGCAGGCGCAGTCCCTCGGCTTCGAAGGGCTGGGCCATGCGGCTGACCAGCCGCTCGGCAATGCGCTCGACGACGGTGGGCTCGGCGGGATCGAACAGGAAGCCGCAGGCGAACTCGTCGCCGCCCAGCCGCGCGGTGAGCGCGATCGGCGGCATGACGTGCGCGATTTCGGCGGCGACGGCGCGGAGCAGCGCGTCGCCCACGGCATGGCCGTGCATGTCGTTGATCGTCTTGAAGTGATCGAGGTCGAGCATCAGCATCGCCATCGCCTTGCGGCGGCGCTGGGCCCGGACGAACATCGCCGCGCCTTCCTCGGCGAGGCTGCGGCGGTTGAGGAAGCCGGTCAGCGGGTCGCGATTGGCGAGCTGCTGGGCGCGTTCCTCGGCGGCGGTGCGGATCAGCACTTCCTGGCTGAGCTCGTTGTGGCGACGCCAGCCGAACAGGATCAGCGCGACGTTGAGCAGCAGCGCGATGACCAGCGTGCGGTCCGCCGGCTCGCCGCCCTCGAAATAGAATTGCAGCGTCTTGGACAGCACCGCGCTGCCGATGCCGACGAACAAAAGGATCGCGGCAACGCTGATCGCGCCCGAAAGCAGGTTCGGGCGCTGGGCGCTTTGCGATACGGCTTGTTCTTCGAAGTCCAGCGGCATGCCGGCGACGATCCCCAACTGTGATCGGGGCGTTTTCTCATGGCCAGGGTATAGAACGGGTTAAGCCCGTGACACCTTCGTGCAATATTTTGCGCCCGTGCCCCGGGCTTGCCTCGCGCGGGCGGATCGGGTAGGGGCCGCCGCGACCGTTCTCTTTGAACGCGAGACATTTGCCACCCCAAGGGGTGACGCCGGCCGACGAGGTTTCGTCCGCCGGCGTGTTTTGCGTTTGGTGATTCGCGGTCGGGAATTGGAGTGTCTGGGTTCATGTTCGAAAGTCTGAGCGAACGGCTGGGTGGCGTATTCGATCGCCTGCGTGGTCGTGGCGCGCTGACCGAAGCCGATGTCCGCACCGCCATGCGCGAAGTGCGGATCGCCCTGCTGGAGGCCGATGTCGCGCTTCCGGTGGCGCGCGACTTCGTCGAGAAGGCGACCGAACAGGCGATCGGCCACGAAGTGCTCCGCTCGGTCACGCCGGGCCAGCAGGTGGTCAAGATCGTCCACGACACGCTCGTGGACATGCTCGGTCCGGACACGGCCGAGCTCAACATCGCCGTCACTCCGCCCGCCGTCATCATGCTCGTGGGTCTCCAGGGCTCGGGCAAGACGACGACCACCGCCAAGCTGTCCAGGCTGCTCAAGAGCCAGGGCAAGAAGGTGATGATGGCGTCGCTGGACGTGAACCGTCCGGCCGCGCAGGAGCAGCTCGCGGTGCTGGGTACCCAGACCGAGGTCTCGACGCTGCCGATCGTCGCCGGCCAGCAGCCGGTCGAGATCGCCAGGCGCGCGCTCAATGCCGCCAAGCTCCAGGGCTATGACGTCCTGATGCTCGATACCGCCGGCCGACTGCACGTCGACCAGGCGCTGATGGACGAGATGAAGGCGGTGGCGGACATCGCCACGCCGAACGAGATCCTGCTCGTCGTCGACTCGCTCACCGGTCAGGACGCCGTGAACGTCGCATCGAGCTTCTCCGAGCAGGTGCCGCTCACCGGCGTGATCCTCACCCGCATGGACGGCGATGCCCGTGGCGGCGCGGCGCTGTCGATGCGCGCGGTCACCGGCAAGCCGATCAAGTTCGCCGGCATGGGCGAGAAGCTCGACGCGCTCGAGCCCTTCCATCCCAAGCGCGTTGCCGGCCGCATCCTCGGCATGGGCGACGTCGTCAGCCTCGTCGAGAAGGCGGCGGCTGCGATCCAGGAGGAAGACGCCGAGAAGATGGCGGCGCGGCTGGCCAAGGGCCAGTTCGACATGAACGACCTGCGCAACCAGCTTGCCCAGATGCGCCGCATGGGCGGCCTGGGTGCGCTCGCCGGCATGATGCCGGGCATGAAGAAGGCGCAGGCAGCGGTCGACCAGGTCGGCGGCGACAAGGTGCTGATCCGCATGGACGCGATGATCACCTCGATGACGCCGAAGGAGCGCGCCAAGCCGGACCTGATCAACGCCAAGCGCAAGATCCGCATCGCCAAGGGTTCGGGGACGACCGTGCAGGACGTCAACAAACTCCTGAAGATGCATATGGAAATGCAGACCGCGATGAAGCGGCTGAAGAAGATGGGCGGCCTGAAGGGCATGCTGGGCATGCTCGGCAAGGGTGGCCCCGGCGGCGGCATGGGCGGCATCGGCAACGCGCTGGGTGGCGCCGGGCTGGGCGACATGATGGGCAAGCTGGATGGCCCCGGCGGCGGGCTTCCGGGCCTTGGTGGCCCCGGCGCACCGCAGCTCCCGCCCGGTTTCGAGAATTTGCTCAAGAAGAAGTGATTACCCCGCCCAGCCGTCAGGCGGCGGGGCAGCAACCAAAGCAGATCCGGTCGTGGCCGGGCTGACGAATACGAAGAAGGAAGATTGTAATGGCTATTTCCCTGCGTCTGTCGCGCGGCGGCTCGAAGAAGCGTCCGTACTACCGCATCGTCGTTGCGGACGCCCGTTCGCCCCGCGACGGCAAGTTCATCGAGAAGATCGGCACCTACAACCCGCTCCTCGCCAAGGACGATGCCAAGCGCGTCGTGCTCGACGGTGAGCGCGCCAAGTACTGGCTGGGCGTCGGCGCGCAGCCGACCGATCGTGTCGCTCGCTTCCTCGACGCCGCCGGCCTGAAGGAGCGCGCTGCGCGCAGCAACCCGAACAAGGGCAAGCCGGGCGAGAAGGCCGTCGAGCGCGCTGAGGAGCGTGCCGAGAAGATCAAGGCCGCTGAGGAAGCCGCTGCCGAGGCGAAGGCTGCCGAGGCCGCTGCCGCCGCTGCTCCGGCCGAGGACACGCAGGCTGAGGCCGAAGCCGTGATCGCGGCCGAGGTCGAGGCTGCCACCGAGGAGCCGACCGCGGAAGCCGAGCAGGTCGCCGAGGCGACCGCCGAAGAGACCCCGCCGGCAGAGGCATAAGCCTTGTCGAGCGATCAGCCCGTCACGCTTGCCGTCGTCATTGGTGCGCACGGCGTGACGGGCGAGGTCCGCCTGAAGGTCTTCGCCGAGGACCTGTCTACGCACCGCCAGTTCAATGGCGGTGCGCTGACACTCAAATCGGTACGCGGCGGGCCCAACGGCACGATCGCGCGCTTCGCGGAGGTTGCTGACCGCAATGCGGCCGAGGCCCTGCGTGGCACCGAGCTGCGCGTGCCGCGCTCGGCACTGCCCCCGCTGGGCGAGGGCGAATATTATCATGTCGACCTGCTGGGCCTCCCTGCCGTCTCCGATGCAGGAGAAGTGCTGGGCAAGGTCGTTGCGATCGACGATTTCGGCGCGGGCGACGTGATCGAGATCGAACGGCCAGCCGACAAGAATGGCAAGGCCAAGCGCTTCATGGTGCCGATGAACGTTGCGGCGGTGCCCGAATGGGATGCCGAGCGGCTGGTGGTGAGCACCGCCTTCGTCGAATGACGAAGATCGCCGTCCTTTCCGACATTCACGGCAACTTGCCGGCCCTGATCGCGACCGTCACCGGTGCCGAGGCCCGCGGCTGCACACGCTTCCTCAACCTGGGTGACATATTGTCAGGCCCGCTCTGGCCGGCGGAGACCGCTGCCTGGCTGATGGCGCGCGACTGGCCGACCATCGCCGGCAATCACGAGCGCCAGGTCCTCACCGATCCGCCCGAGCGAATGAACGCGTCCGATGCCTTTACCAGGGCGGCGCTGGGTCCCGAGGCGCTGGCCTGGATGGCGGACCTGCCCGAGACTTTGGCGCTGGATGGCATGTTCCTCTGCCACGGCACGCCGACAAGTGACGTGTCTCCGCTCACCGATACGCTTGAAGGTGAGACGCTGCGTGTCGCCAGCGAGGCCGAACTCACCGCGCGGCTGGGCGGGCAGGGGGCCTTGCTCACCCTGTGCGGCCATACCCATGTCCCGCGCCTGCTCGCGCTTTCCGATGGGCGCCGCGTGCTGAACCCCGGCAGCGTCGGGCTGCAGGCCTATGACGACGATCATCCGCGGCCCTACCGCGTCGAGAATGGCGATCCGCTGGCGCGTTATGCGGTGATCGATGGCGAGGCGATCAGCCTTCACACGGTCGCCTATGACCACCTTGCCGCTGCGCGAAAGGCGGAGGTGGAAGGGCGCTCAGACTGGGCGATCGCACTGGCGACGGGACGGATGTGCTGAATCCCTGGCAGCTCCCCGGCTTTCGCCAGGGAAGCATGTAGCTCAAGCGCACGAGTGACGCGTCCCGGTTGGCCAGCTATCGTCCCGGCAAATATCGGGGGAAGCACATGAACTGGTTCGGCACCGCACTCACCGCAGCCGCATTCTGTAGCTTGGCGGCACCCGCGGCGGCGCAGACGAAAGCCACTGCGTTGCAGCCGCAGTTCGAAGCGATCGACCGCCAGGTCGAGAACTTCCAGCGCGACACGCCGACGCCCGGCCTGGTCTATGGCATCGTTGCCGAGGGCAAGCTCGTCCATGTCCGCGGCTTCGGCGTGCAGGACGTCGTCACCAGGCGCCCGGTCACGCCCGATACGCTGTTCCGCATCGCGTCGATGACCAAAGCCTTCACCGCGCTCTCGATCCTGGCGCTGCGCGATGCAGGCAAGCTTTCGCTCGACGACTATGCCGAGAAATATGTGCCCGAGATGCGTGCCTGGAAATACCCGACCAGCGACAGTCCGCGCATCCGGATCCGTGACCTGCTCTCGCACGTCGCCGGCTTCGTCACCGACGATCCCTGGGGCGATCGCCAGACGCCGATGCCCGAAGCGGAGTTCACCAGACTCCTCCAGACCGGTGTGCCTTTCAGCCGGGTGCCCGATACGGCACATGAATATTCGAACTTCGGCTATGCGCTGCTCGGCCACATCGTCGCGAACGTCTGGGGCATGCCCTATCGCAGCTATGTCGAGCGCATGATCCTCAAGCCGCTCGGCATGACTTCCAGTGGCTTCGAAGTGAGCGAATGGCCGATCGAGCGGCGTGCGATCGGCTATCGCTTCGAGAAGGGGGCGTGGACGGAAGAGCCGACCATGCGCAACGGCGCCTTCGGTCCGATGGGTGGGCTGCAGGTTAGTGCGAACGACTATGCCAAGTGGATCGCCTTCCTGCTCTCCGCCTGGCCGCCGCGCGACGGGCCGGACGCAGGACCGGTAAAGCGTGCCACGGTGCGCGAACTGGCGCAGGGGCTGAACTTCGTGCGGATGACGCCGCGCTACGGCGCCACCGCCAAGACCGGCTGCATGCAGGGCACCGCCTATGGCAAGGGCCTGCGGGTCTCGCAGGATTGCGAGCTCGGCATGATGCTGCACCATGGCGGCGGCTATCCCGGCTATGGATCGCACATGCTGCTGGTGCCGGAGGCGGGGGTGGGGATCTTCGTCTTCACCAACCGCACCTATACCGGCGCGGCGGGCATCGCCTGGGACGCGATGTTCGGGCTCGACAAGGCCGGTGCTCTGGCCTTCTCCGAGACCCCGCTTAGCCCCGACCTCGCTGCTGCGCTCGATACCGCACGCGCGATCTATGCCGCCGGAGACGTGGCGGTTGCCCGATCATCGCTGGCGATGAACTTCCTCATGGACCGCTCCGCTGCCGACTGGAGGAGTGACCTCGCCGCACTTCGTACGCAGCTCGGTGCCTGCACCGGCAAGGGCGAGCCGCCACATCCCACCGGCCGGCTCTCCGGCGCGTTCCGCTGGCAGTGCGACAAGGGCATGCTCGACGGCACGATCCTGCTCGCGCCGACCACGCCGAGCACGATCCAGTCGCTGAAGCTCACACCCGTGCCGAAGCCTTGACAAATTAAACCTACCATGTTAGTAGGAATTTAGATGAGCAAGGCCCCTGGTCTGTCTCGAGCCCCTACCGACCACCCGGTCTGGACGGCGCTTTCCCATTACAGCATCGGCCCCGAGGACGCGGCGCTCAGCTTCGCCGGGCGGCTGGCGCGCGAGAATGGCTGGAGCCCTGCCGAGGCGGAACGGGTGATCGAGGAGTATAAGCGCTTCTGCTTCCTCGCGGTGACGGCGGAGCATCCGGTCACCCCGTCGGACCAGGTCGACCAGGCCTGGCACCTGCACCTCACCTATACCCGGGATTACTGGGAGCGCTTCTGCCCCCAGGTGCTCGGCCGCCCACTCCATCACGGCCCTACGGCCGGCGGGCGCGAGGAGGGGCATCGCTACTTCACCCAATATGCCGAGACGCTGCGCAGCTACGAGCACGTCTTCGGCACGCCGCCCGCGGATCTGTGGCCCGACGCGGGGCGGCGCCTGTTGCTGGACCACAAAGCGCGCCGCGTGCATCCGCGCGACGCATTTATCGTGCCCCGGAGGCCATTCCGGATCGCGCTGCCGGTAGCGTTTGCGGCGCTCTTCCTGCTGGTCCTATGGGCCTTTCTGAGGAGCTAGGACTTTATGTCGCTCGGACCCTTCGACCTTACCGGCGGGCCGTTTCTCATCCTCTATGGCGCCCTGCTGGTAGTCACCATCATCGCCGGTTTCACCATAGCGCGCTGGCTCCGGCCCGAGGGCCGCACCCCGCGCAACATCGATGCCGACCATCTCGCCTTTCTGGCCGGCGGCAGCACCCGCCTTGCCGAGACCGTCGCCGCCCGGCTGCTCGCCAGCCGTCAGCTCGTGATGGACGGCAAGGATCGCTACACGCCCGGCCATCTCGGTGGCTCGACGCCGATGGAACGCAGCGTGCTGGCGCTGCCCGACAGCTCGAGCTGGGGCCGGGTCGCCGGAGCGATCGGCAAGCATGCCGACGCCATTCGCCAGCGGCTGATTTCCGACCAGCTGCTGATCGGCACCGGCGAGGCGCTCCAGCTGCGCTTCTTCCAGACCTTGCCCTACTTACTGCTGCTCGGCTTCGGCTACACCAAGCTGCTGATCGGCGAGGCGCGGGGCAGGCCGGTCGGCTATCTCACGCTCTTCCTGGTCCTCACGGCGATCCTGGCCTTCATCCGCTTCGCCGCGCTCGACCGGCGCACCCGCGCCGGGCAGGAAGTCCTGGCCGAGGCGCGCGAACGCCATGAACGTCTCCGCCGGGCACCGGCCGGCGGGGAGGCCGATCTGGGCGTGGCGCTGTTCGGCACGGTGGTGCTGGTCGGCTCGGACTGGGGCGGCTTCCACCAGGCTCGGGCGGCAAGCTCGGGCGGCGATGGCGGGAGTGGCAGCAGTGGCGGCGACGGCGGTGGCAGCAGCGGCTGCGGCGGTGGCGGCTGCGGCGGGTGCGGCAGCTAGCGCCGGATCGGCTTCTGCTCGGCCAGCAGGTTGCGGATGGTGGTGGCGGCGACGCCGGCCTCACCCATCGCATGGCTGATCTGGTCGAGTCCCCGTGCCACGTCCCCGGCCGCGAACAGTCCGGGGACGCTGGTGCGTTGATGATCGTCCACCTCCAGGCAGCCATTCTCATCCGCCCGCGCGCCGACCTGGATCGCAAGGCCTGAGCGGATCACCGATCCCAGCGCGGGGTAGAGGGTGTCGAAGTCCTTGCGTCCCTCGGCCGTATCGAGCGCGATCTGCTCGCCTTCGATCGCATAGCCGCCGCATGGCCCCTCGATCCGGGCGATCCCCGCCTCGTCGAGCAGCGTCACTTCCTCGTCCGACAGCGCATGTGCTTCCGGAGCGATCAGCGTCACGTCCGCGCTGTAGCCGCGCAGGAACAGCGCTTCGGCCATGCCGTGGCTGCCGGTGCCGATCACGCCGACCCGCTTGTCGGTCACTTCATAGCCGTCGCAGATCGGGCAATAGCGCAGCAGTCCGCGGGCCAGCGCCGTGTCGTGCAGCTCGTTCGGCATGTCCGGCCGGTTGTTCACCACGCCGGTCGCGAGCAGCACGGTGCGCGCGGCATGCTCCCGCTCGCCGACGCGCACGCCGAATCCGCCCTCGATCAGCCTTAGTCCTTCGACTTCGGCAAGTTCGCGCACTGCGCCATATTTCTCCGCCTGCGCCAGCATGCGGGCGAGCAACTCCTTGCCCGAGATGCCTTCGGGATACCCGGCATGGTTGCGCGTGCAGGGGATCTGCGCCGCCCGGCTCGATCCGCAATCGAACAGCCGGATGCCGAGATGGAACCGCGCCAGATAGATCGCCGCGGTGAGGCCGGCAGGGCCACCGCCGATGATGATGCAATCGTCCACTTGCCAATCGCGCTCCCGGAGGGGAAAGGCTCCCATGCCTTTCGCTGCAACCGTTCTAACGCTTTACCCCGAGATGTTTCCCGGGCCGCTCGGCATATCGCTCGCCGGGCGCGGCCTGCGCGAAGGGCTGTGGAGCATGGAAGCCGTCCAGATCCGCGACTTCGCGACCGACAAGCATCGCTCGGTCGACGACACGCCGGCCGGGGGCGGAGCCGGGATGGTGATGCGGGTGGACGTGCTCGCCGCCGCGCTCGACAGCGTGGCGCCTGGTCGGCCGATCCTCGCCATGACGCCGCGCGGCAAGCCACTCACTCAGGACCGGGTTCGCCAGATCGCAGAGGGCCCTGGCGCAGTGGTAATCTGCGGCCGGTTCGAAGGGATGGACGAGCGGCTGTTCGAAGCGCGCGAGATCGAGCAGGTCTCGATCGGCGACTATATCCTGTCCGGCGGCGAGATGGCGGCGCTCACCATGCTTGACGCTTGCATTCGCCTCATTCCCGGAGTAATGGGCGCGCCTTCCAGCGGCATGGACGAGAGCTTCGAAACGGGGCTGCTCGAATATCCGCAATATACCCGACCTGTTGAATGGGAAGGGCGCACGATCCCCGAAGTGCTGCGATCGGGGGATCATGCGAAGATCGAGGCCTGGCGTAGAAGCCGTGCCGAGACCGACACACGGCTACGGAGGCCGGACCTTTGGGAGCGCCATGAGGGCGCTCGGGTCCAACCTCCCTCTGGCGCGCGGCGACGAAAACAGGACGACAAGAAATGAACCTGATCCAGAAGCTCGAAGCCGAGCAGATCGCCAAGTTCAACGAGGCGAAGAAGATTCCGGAGTTCCGCCCGGGCGACACCCTCAAGGTCGGCGTGAAGGTCGTCGAAGGCGAGCGCACCCGCGTGCAGAACTATGAGGGCGTGTGCATCGCCCGTGCCAACAAGGGCATGGGTTCGAGCTTCACCGTCCGCAAGATCTCGTTCGGTGAGGGCGTCGAGCGCGTCTTCCCGCTCTATTCGCCGAACATCGACAGCATCGAGGTGGTTCGCCGCGGTGTCGTGCGTCGCGCGAAGCTCTATTACCTGCGTGGCCGCACCGGCAAGTCGGCGCGTATCGCCGAGCGTCGCGATCCGCGTCCGACCGAGGTCGCAGCCGCCGAGTAAGCTTCGGCTTCCACGGATACGAAAAGGGCGCGGTGGCGATGGCTACCGCGCCCTTTTTCATTTCCGGCGTCGTGATAGCCAGCGGACAAGCGCACCGATCGCGTCGAACAGCGCGCGTCGATGCTCCACCCATTCGCGGCCGTAGAAATCATCCATCGCCGCCGCCTTCCCGGACGCGCCGCCAGATGGAATAGGCGGTCGTCCCGTTGCCCGAAGCGCTGGCCGGCACGGCATAGCGCAGCAGCCCGTCCTGCAGCGCATAGTCGCGCACCTGGCGCCGGCCCTCCCAGTTCGGGAAGGAAGCGCCCTCGACATCGAAGACGAGCTGCTTCGCGGCGGCATCGATGCGGACGCGGCCGAAATGGGTGCTCGATCCCAGCGCTGCGGCGCGGAACTCCTCGGGTGTCCCGCGCGCCTTATCGCCGGTGGCGAAGGCCGGGCGGTCGCGCCGGAAGATCTGCAGGCTGTAGCGTCCTGCGGAGTCGACGATCAGCAGCCCCAGCGGATGCTCGCCATAATTGGTCACCCGCCGCCCGTCGGCGAGGATTTCATAGGCAGAATCCATCACCCAGGTGCCGGCCAGGCTCGACGCCTCGTCTGTCACGCGCGCGTCTCCGCTGCCCGCCGCGGCGACCATGCCGGCGGCGAGGATGAGTTGTTTCACCATCTCTCGTTTCTCCATGTAACCTGTCGAATAGGTTACAAGGGTGTATTGCGGTGACGCTTGTAACCTGTCAATGGGGTTTCATGGACATGCGGGAATTCGATGACGGCGAGTTGCGCGAAGGTTTTCACTTCCGGGGCGGGCATCCCGCACTCGATCTGGTGGCGACGGTAACGGGGCGTCTGAAGCCGGCGCAGCGCGAGCTGCTGGCCGAGGCCGATGATCTGGCACGCTGGCTGGTCGCGGCGGGTTTCGCCGGATCGCCGCTCGCTGCAACGCCCGGGGATCTGGAGCGGGCGCGAGCACTCCGCGAGGCGATCCACGCAATCGTCGACGCGCGGCTGGCTGGTGGAGAGGGCACTCCGGCCGACATCGCCGAGGTCAATGTCGCGGCCGCCGGGGTGCCCGCTATTCCGCAGATCGGAGAGGGCGGCCGCGTGCGGTTGCAGGGCGGCGCATCCGCGCTGCTCGCCACGCTGGCGGGGGAGGCAGCCCTGCTGCTCGGCGGCGATCAGGCCTCGCGCATCCGTCGCTGCGAGGCGGACGGATGCGCGATGCTGTTCCTCGATACTTCGCGCGGCGGCGAGCGCCGCTGGTGCTCGATGAAGCGCTGCGGCAACAAGGCCAAGGTCGCCGAGTTCCGGCGGCGGAAGCAGGGCGGGGAGGCTTAGTCCACCGCCTGCAGCAGGTCGCGAAGCTTCTTCGTCGTGTCGTGGCCGCGCAGCACCGAGGTGTAGCATTCGCGGACCACGCCCATCGCGCCCGGCGACATGCGCTCGTCCTTGATTACGCGGTCGAATTCTTCCTTCAGATAATCCTCGCCACGCTCGATCTCGCTCAGGATCGCGGCATCGCCGCCTCCGAGCACGCGGCGGAAATCCTCCACCCTCCGGTGGATCGTCGCCGCCGTCGAGCCATATTCGGCCGGCGTGCCGCCCAGTTCGCGGCTTTTGGCGGACAGCGCGTCGATCACCCGGCGGCGCTCGTCGGCCATGTCCTCGAAGAACTGGACGAAGCGGCCGGCATCGGCGTGCTTGGCCGAATGTTCATAGCCGCGCACACTGTCGATGGTGGTGACGATCAGGTCGTCGAGCTTGGACACGTCATGGTTGGTGGTCACGCGGGCTCTCCTTGTAAACTGGTAGCGAAGAGAACCCCGCGCACCGCCCGCGGGTTGCCGAAAATGAAGGTTAGCCAGACATTTACGCGTAGCTGACGATCTCGAATTCGGTGCCGTCATGGTCGAGGAAGTAGAAGCGCCGCCCAGGATCATAGTCGGCATGGGCGAACGGGATCAGCCCGGCCTTCACCACCCGCCGTTCGATTTCGTCGAGATCATCGACCAGGATGCCGACATGGTTGAGCGGCCGGCCCTTCTCGAAGGTCGCCTGGTCGGGCGTCTCGGGCGGGGTGTAGACCGCGAGATAGGTGCGCTCGTCGCCGACATGGATGGTGCGCCCGCCGTCGCGTGCCGGGCCTTCCCAGCGGACATGCCAGTCGAACAGGTCGCCAAGCAATTTCGCGGCGCGCTCGGGACTGCGCACGGTGACATTCACATGCTCGATATAGGGCTGGGACATGGATTTCCTTTCCTCATTGGATGCCATGCCGCGAGCAGCTACAACCTCAACCTAAGTTGAGGTCAAGCGGGAAATTGCGGTGCGCGGGAACGAACTGCTGACGATCGGTGAACTGGCGGCACGGACCGGAATCGCGGTGTCGGCGGTGCGCTTCTACGAGGGGAAGGGGATCGTCCACCCGATCCGCACCAGCGGCAACCAGCGGCGGTTCCTGCGATCGGACATCCGCCGCATCTCCTTCGCGCTGATCGCCCAGCAGCTCGGCCTCACCTTGCCGCAGATCGCCGAGGAGCTGGGCAAGCTGCCCGAGGGGCGCACGCCCACCAGTGCGGATTGGGCGCGGATCAGCCGCGGCATTCGCAAGCGGATCGAAGTGCAGATCGCCCAGCTCCAGCGTACGCTCGACGATCTCGACGGCTGCATCGGTTGCGGCTGCCTGAGCCTGAAGAAATGTGCGCTCTACAATCCCGACGACCGCGCCGCGCGCAACGGCGCAGGCCCGCGCTTCATCCTGGTCTCGCGCAAGGTAGCGCTCGGCCTGGATTGAGCGCGTGATTTTGTTGCGGGGCAGCGCAAGATTCCTTCGGGCTGCGGCTTTACCCCGCGCCCGTACCCCGCAATAACGCGGCCCCAAGGAGATCGGGGTTTATGCGGAAATACTTGGTTGGGCTTGCAATGATGGGAGCGCCGCTGATGGCGAATGAAGCGCTGGCGCAGAACAAGGACCTCACGCTCGAACGCGTGTTCGCCAGCCCCGATCTGAACGGTCCGCAGCCGCGCGCCGCCAAGCTCTCGCCCGACGGCAAGTTCCTCACGCTGCTGCGCAACCGCGCCGACGAGAAGGAACGCTTCGACCTGTGGGCGATGGACACCCGCACCGGCGAATGGCGGATGCTCGTCGATTCGAAGAAGTTCGGCAGCGGCGCCGAGATGTCCGAGGCCGAGAAGATGCAGCGCGAGCGGGCCCGCATCGCCGGCACCAAGGGTATCGTCGCTTATGACTGGGCGCCCGACGGGAAGTCGGTGCTCGTGCCGCTGGACGGCGAACTTTACCGCGCCGGACTCGATGGCAGCGTCGCCAAGCTGCCTGCCAAGGCAGGTCCCAAGCTCAATGCCGAGATCAGCCCCGCGGGCGGTTATGTCTCGTACGTGCAGGACCAGAACCTGGTGGTGATGGGCCTGGCGAGCGGCAATCCCAAGCCGATCACCGAGGATGGCGCCGGTACCGTCCATTGGGGCGAGGCCGAGTTCGTCGCGCAGGAAGAAATGGCTCGGTTCAAGGGCTATTGGTGGGCACCGAACGATCGCTATGTCGCCGTCGAGCGTTTCGACGAGGCGCCAGTGGGCGTGGTTACCCGCGCCGCGATCGGTGCCGAGGGCACGCAGCTGTTCCAGCAGCGCTATCCCAAGGCCGGCACGCCCAATGCCAATGTCGAGCTCTACGTCATGGATCCGAACGGCGACCACAAGGTCGGCGTCGATCTGGGGACCGACAAGGACATCTACCTTGCCCGCGTCGACTGGTCGAAGGACGGCAAGACGCTCTACGTCCAGCGCGAGAATCGCGAGCAGACCGTGCTCGACCTGCTCCAGGTCGATCCCGCCACCGGCAAATCGACCGTGCTGTTCAGCGAGAAGGCGCGTGCGAAGAGCTGGGTGAACCTGTCCACCGCGCTGACCCCGCTCGACGACGGCAGCCTGCTCTGGTGGTCGGAGCGCGACGGTCATGGCCATCTCTACCGCTTCGCCAAGGGCAAGTTCGCCCAGATCACCAAGGGTGATTGGGAAGTCACCCCCGATGTCGTCGGCGTGGACGAGGCCAAAAGCCGCGTCTTCTTCCTCGGCAACAAGGACGGCGTGCTCGAACGGCACCTCTATTCGGTCGACTACAAGAAGGGCGGGGCGATCACCCGCCTGACCGAAGCCGGCTGGTGGAACGAGGCGACGATGGATCCCTCGGGCACCCGCGCGATCGTCAAGCGCTCGAACACCGGACAGCCCGCCCAGACCTATCTGGCCGACGCCACCGGCAAGCGCATCGCCTGGGTCAACGAGAACGCGGTAACCGCCGCCGATCACCCCTATAGTGCCTATCTCGCCCAGCATCGCGAGCGGACCTTCGGCACGATCAAGGCGGCCGACGGCTCGACGCTCAACTGGGAGATGATCACGCCCAAGCTCGAGCCGGGCAAGAAATACCCGGTGTTCTTCCAGCATTATGGCGGCCCGCATTCGCAGACGGTGAGCAAGGCCTGGGGCGGCGCGCTCCAGCAGTATCTCGTGTCGCGCGGCTATATCTGGTTCCAGCTCGACAATCGCGGCTCGGCCAATCGCGGCGTCGATTTCGAGAGCCAGATCTGGCACGCGATGGGCACCGTCGAGGTCGAGGACCAGGTCGCCGGCGCGAAGTACCTGAAGACGCTTCCCTATGTGGATGCGAGCAAGGTGGTCACCTATGGCTGGTCCTATGGCGGCTACATGACGCTCAAGATGCTGGAAAAGGCGCCGGGCGTGTTCGCCGCGGGGGTCGCCGGCGCGCCGGTGACCAAGTGGGAGCTGTACGACACCCATTATACCGAGCGCTATATGGGCGACCCGAACAAGGTGCCCGAGGCGTACAAGGCGTCGGACAATATCGGCGAGGCGGCGAAGATCGCCGATCCGATGCTGCTGATCCACGGCATGGCCGACGACAATGTCGTGTTCGAGAACAGCACCGCGATGGCCGCGACGCTGCAAAAGGCCGAAGTGCCGTTCGAGATGATGTTCTACCCCGGCCACACCCACCGCGTCGGCGGCCCGGGCATCAGCGTCCATCTCTGGAACACGATCCTCGACTTCCTCGATCGCAAGACCGGGGCGAAGTAAGCCTCTGGTGAACGGCCGTCGGTAAGGAGTTGGATCCGGTCCAGCCAACTCCTCCGTCACCCTGAACTTGTTTCAGGGTCCAACTTTCCGCGAGCGGTATCGCCTCGGGCACGTTGGATGCTGAAACAAGTTCAGCATGACGGCATGGGACGGAGGGCCGAATATCGATTTGCTCAATATCTGCGACTCGACGCAGATATCTTGCTGACCTATCCTTCCCCTCGCTTCGGCGGGGGGAAGAGTGATGACGGATGCGACAGGGGCGGCGTTCGCGCCGGTGAGCGGCAGGGCACGGATCGACGTGCTCGACATGCTGCGCGGACTGGCGATCCTCGGCATCTTCTTCATGAACATCCCCTTCATGGGGGCGCAGCTTTCCAGGCTGTTTCGCGATCCGCGCCTGATCGGCTGGGATCCGCTCGACCAGGCGAGCTGGTGGGGAATCCAGGTGGTGCTGGAGGGCACGCAGCGCGGCCTGCTCGAAATGCTGTTCGGCGCCGGGCTGATGGTCTTCGCCCGGGTGGCGATGACGCCCGATGGACCAGTCGCGGTCGCCGACCTCTATCTGCGGCGCAACCTCTGGCTGCTCGGCTTCGGCATCTTCGATCTGTTCATCCTGCTCTGGGCGGGAGACATCCTCCACATCTATGCGCTGGCCGCGCTGCTGCTCTTCCCGTTCCGCCGGCTGAGCGCGAAATGGCTGGTGGTGCTCGGCCTGGGCTTTGCGCTCTACACGGCAGGCACCGGCGCGCTGCGCTATGTCGAGCGTGCGGCGCTGGTCGAGCGGGTGCAGGTCGCCGAGCGGAAGCTTGCCGCGCATCAGCCGGTGACGCCCGCGGAGAAGAAGGCGCTCGAGGAGTGGCGCAAGAAGGTCGAGCGGCTGCGCACCGGTGGCGACGAGATCAAGGGCATCGCCGAGATGGAGGCCAAGGGGCACGGCGGCAGCTTCCTGGCCTATGCCGGGATGCAGATCGGCTTCTACCAGATGTTCCTCTGGCCCGAGATATTGAAGAGCGTGGCCGAGGCGTTCTGCATGATGCTGATCGGCATCGCGCTATGGAAATGGGGCGTGATCCAGGGCGAGCGCAGCGCGCGCTTCTACCTGCTGCTGATGCTCGCCTGCTACATCCCCGGCATGGCCATGCGGGTGGTTGCGGGCCACGAATTCCTGTCCAATGTGCCCGGCCCCAAGCTGTTGTGGATGACGCAGGAATTCGCCCGGATGGCGGTGTCGATCGGCCATGTCGCGCTGGTCAACCTGGCGGTGAAGAGCGGGGTAGGGCGGGTGATCTTCGGGCCGTTCAAGGCAGCGGGACGAACCGCCTTCTCGCTCTATTTCCTGCAGCAGATCATTGGGATCTACATCCTCTACGCCCCCTGGGGCCTTGGGTTGTGGGGGCGGCAGAGCTGGTCGGACCTGGCGGGCACGGTGCTGCTGGTGATCGGCGGCCAGCTGCTGCTCGCCAATCTCTGGCTGCGTTTTTTCAGCACCGGCCCGCTCGAATGGCTGTGGCGCAGTCTGGCCTATCTGCGCTGGCAGCCCTTCCTCCGGCGCGCGAGTCCGGTGGAAGCCTAGCGCCGCCCCACCGCGCCCGGCATCGTCCCGTCCGGACGCCGGCACACCGCCCGCGTCTCGGTGCCGTCATAGTGGCACAGGTCGATCCAGGGCTCGCCGCCGGTGGCGCGGTTGCGGCCATAGTCCATCATGCAGCGCATGAATTCGGGGATGAACATCGCCCCACGCTTGGCTTCCTTGAGCGGGCCGCAGGTGATGCTGCCGTCATAGGTCGGCCGGTAGTTGCGATAACCGTCCGCGCTGACGAACCAGATCGCGCCGCCCGGCCGGCTGAGCCGCAGCGCGGCGATCGAGCCGACCTCGAGCTGGTTGACCATGATCGCCTGCCCGCGCTGGGCGGCGCGCAGTGCGTCGGCCTTCTTGTCGATCTCGGCGGGATAGCCCGGCATCACATCCTGATCGGGCGGCAGCCAGGTGGAGCCGTTGCGGATGACATAGATCTCGCCCGGCTTGGCGGGCGCGGCTTCAGGCTGGCGTCCGGTCAAGCGCGCGCGCTCCCGGCGGACGATCTCGCTCGCGACCCGCTGCGCATCCGCCACCGAGGCGAGGAACACCGACTGGCGCACGCCGCCGTCATAATAGGTTTTCCCGTCCACCCGCACCTGCTGGTAGAAGACCGGCACTGCCGCCGATGCCAGCGCCGCGCCCGCCAGGCACTGGGTCGCCCTGGCCAGGTCCGCATCGCTGTTGCCATAGGGCGCGAGCAGCTCCTGCACATCGACATAGCCGAACTCGCCCGAATTGGCTTCGATCAGCCCGAGCAATACCTTGCGCGTCTTGCTGTCGCGCAGCGTCCTGACGATGCACACCCCGGCGCGCCCCTGGGGCGATTTGGGATCGTAGATCGCCGGGCAGATGCGCTGCTCGAAGCGGCGGCGCAGCGGCTTGAGATTGGCCAGCGCGCCGTTGATCGCCGCCATCGCCTGCAGCCCCTCGCGATCGACGATGTCGCTTTCCTTCGCCGGCGAATAGGCCGCGGTCAGCGCAGCGCGGATCGCCACACCCTCGTCATCCTGCCGATCCAGCCCGGCGCCGACGAACAGCGATTGCAATGCGCCGGTACTCACCCCGGTCACCACCCCGAAATCGGGGAACTGCCGGTTCTCGACCAGCTGGTTCATCAGCCCCACGCCGAACGCGCCCCATTGCCCGCCGCCGGAGAGCAGCAGCACCGGCCGTTCGGGGGCAGGGGGGGCAGCAGGATCGGCGGCGAGCCGCGCCAGCTCGGCGGAAGCGAGCCGGTTGGCCAGCTCGCGCTCCGCCGGCGGCAGCGTCTCCAGGTCGAGCGCGCGGATCTGGCGCTCCAGCGGGGTCAGCTCGATCGGATGGATGAAGCTGGCGAAATTGGCGCAATCGAGCTTGAGCGCGCCCTTGAAGGCGCAGCTGCCCAGGCTCAGCCCCATCAGCACGATCAGCAGGATCCGCCGCATCATCCCCTCCACTCTTTTCGGGTCGGTAACAAAGTTGCGTGAAACGCGTCTTGCGTGAAATCGACAAAAAGCCCAGCCATCGCGTGAAACAAGCAGCGCTTGCTTGCGCATATGCTGGGATGCGCGTAGCGCGGCCCCAGTTTCCACCCTGGAGTAAGTGATGGGCTACCGTGTCGTCGTCGCAGGCGCCACCGGCAATGTCGGGCGCGAAATGTTGAACATCCTGGCCGAGCGGGAATTCCCGATCGACGACCTGGCCGTGCTGGCCTCGTCGCGCTCGACCGGCGATATTATCGACTTCGGCGAGACCGGGAAAACCTACAAAGTCCAGAACATCGAGCATTTCGATCCGACCGGCTGGGATATCGCGCTGTTCGCGATTGGCTCGGATGGCTCGAAGCTCTATGCCCCGAAGTTCGCTGCCGCCGGCTGCACGGTGATCGACAATGCGTCGCTCTACCGCATGGACCCGGACGTGCCGCTGATCGTGCCGGAAGTGAATCCGGAAGCGATCGACGGCTACAAGGCGCGCAACATCATCGCCAACCCGAACTGCTCGACCGCGCAGATGGTCGTGGCGTTGAAGCCGCTCCACGATGCCGCCAAGATCAAGCGCGTCGTCGTCGCGACCTACCAGTCGGTCTCCGGCGCGGGCAAGGCGGGCATGGACGAACTGTTCGAGCAGTCGCGCAACATCTTCGTCGGCGACAGCGCCGAGCCGAAGAAGTTCACCAAGCAGATCGCCTTCAACGTGATCCCGCACATCGACAGCTTCCTGGACGACGGCTCGACCAAGGAAGAGTGGAAGATGGTCGTGGAGACCAAGAAGATCCTCGATCCGAAGATCAAGGTCACCGCCACCTGCGTGCGCGTGCCGGTGTTCGTCGGCCATTCGGAAGCGATCAACATCGAGTTCGAGGACGAGATCTCGGCCGAGCAGGCCAAGAACATCCTGCGCGAGGCGCCGGGCATCATGCTCGTCGACAAGCATGAGGACGGCGGATACGTCACGCCGATCGAATGCGTCGGCGAATATGCCACCTTCATCAGCCGAGTCCGCGAGGATTCGACGGTGGAGAACGGCCTGTCGATCTGGTGCGTTTCGGACAATCTCCGCAAGGGTGCCGCGCTCAACGCGGTGCAGATCGCCGAGCTGCTGGGCCGCCGCCACCTCAAGAAGGCCTGACCGGATGATAGCGGGCGGCTGCCGCTGCGGCGCCGTCCGCTACACCCTGGCAATGGACGACCTGCCGGCCGTCTATTGCTGCCATTGCCGCGACTGCCAGACGGGTTCGGGCAGCGCCTTTGCCGAGCAGGCGCCGGTGCGCGAGGCCGCGCTGGCGATCGTGGAAGGCGAGGTGGTGGACTTCACGCTGCCCACCTCGAACGGCGCCATCTCGCGCCACTTCGCCTGCGGCATCTGCCACACGCGTCTCTACAATGTGAACAGCGGCCGGCCGGGCCTGGCGATCGTACGTGCAGGCACGCTCGACCGCAGCGACGAGCCCAGCCCGCGCCTGCATATCTGGACCAGCCGCAAGCAGCCCTGGATCGTCATCGCCGACGACGTCCCGCAATGGCCGGAAAGCGCGCCGATGGCGGAATTCGCGGCGCTGCTGTTTCCCCGGGAAGCGGCGGAGTAGCGGATCCCCCGGGGGGGGGGGGGGGGGGGGGGGGGGGGGGGGGGG